>JAJQHI010000039.1 GCA_021199825.1 Bacillota bacterium | reverse complement strand
CATGAAGCAGTATCGGCTCGCGGCGGGCGAATATGATGTCGATACTGTTTATATAGGCGGCGGCACACCCACAATTATTCCTGAAGAGGATATGCTGCGGCTTATTCGCGCGGTAAAATCATGCTTTCACATCACTGACAACGCGGAGTTTACCATAGAGGCAAATCCCGCTACCGTGTCGGCAGAGGTCCTCGCCTCATATCACCGAGCGGGAGTTAACAGACTTTCAATAGGGCTTCAGTCCGCAAACGAGAGTGAGCTTCGGGCGCTTGGCAGAATACACAGCCTTGATGATTTCGCGAAGAGCTACTCCGCAGCAAGAGACGCGGGATTTCGCAACATAAATGTCGACTTGATGTTCGGCACACCTTATCAGACCTTTTATACATGGAAGCACTCGCTTGAATATGTCGTGTCGCTCAAGCCCCGCCCCGCTCATATATCGCTTTATAATCTCAAGCTTTATTCGGATGACCCGAAGGACAGCGGATTTTCAACGATTGAGGAGCTCAAGGCAAAGCTGCCGGATGAGGATGTCGAATACATGATGTATGACTATGCCGTCAAGTATTTGTCCTCCATGGGATTTCATCAGGTCGAGATAAGCAACTTCGCGCGAAGGGGATGTGAGCCGCGTCACAACCTCAAATACTGGAGATGTGAGGAATACCTCGGATTCGGTCCCGGCGCTCATTCGTACTTTGATAATATACGATTCTCGTATAAAAAAAGCGTCAAAAGCTACATCGACTGCAATCTTAACCCTGACTCAACGGATGAGCTTATTGACGAATGCGAGGAAATCACAACGCGGGAGAGGCTCGGCGAATATGTCATGCTTCATCTGCGACTGACGGAGGGCATCAACGCCGACACATTTTTGGCGACCTTCGGCAGGAGCTTTGAGTCGCTTGTCGGTGACAGGATGGACGAATATTTAAAAGGCGGTTTTATGAGGTATGACGGCAAAGCATACAGCTTTACTCCAAAGGGGATGTTTGTTTCAAACTACATTCTCTCTGATATCCTGGGTACGGACGAAATTGATATGTGATGCTCGCCTTCACATCGTTTTCACTCAATCTACCGCAACTTTTCTCATTTATTTTCTTTTTTATTATTGCTATCACCCATTTTTTATGATATAATAACGTTGAAGAAGGAATCGCAGATTCCTTCTTCAAGTTAGATAAATATTGCGCACAGCGCAATATTTACGGTGCAGCGCTTATTTTATGATATAATAACGTTGAAGAATAAATCTCAGATTTATTCTTCAATTTGGATGAATAATGAATACTAATCGTAGATTCGTATCATTATTCACGGTGCAGTGTTCAATTTATAATATAATAGGGTATTCAAAAACGTACCCAATTGGGGTGAAAATCAAACAAACATATATTAACCGCATTTGCGAGTCACGTTCGCGAACGGTCAGTATGCCGCGACCTCGATTTTTTCACACCGTGAAAATTTTAGATGTCGTTCTTCCCGCGTCGGCGGCTTAAGTGAGGTAATCTCTTGGACAAAAACGGTATAATTCAAATGGTAGAGCAGAAAATAAGGCAGGCGATTAACGATTTCGGCATGTCGCCGCGCATGAAGGGCATCCTTGTCGGTTATTCCGGCGGTGCCGATTCAAGCGCGCTCTTATATTTTCTCAGCAAATACGCGAAGGAGCAAAAGGATGTGCATATCGCGGCTCTTCACGTAAATCACTCCCTTCGCGGGGATGCCTCAGACAGCGACGAGGCTTTCTGCCGCAAGACATGCGAAAAGCTTGGAGTGGAGTTTTTCTCGGAAAAGATTGACGTCAAAGAGGTTGCCGCCCGCGAAGGCAAGGGTCTTGAGGAGGCGGGAAGAATGGTGAGGTATTCCCTTTTCCGAAAGAAAATTGACGAGCGGGACGACCTGTCGTATGTTGCACTCGCACATCACGCAGAGGATAACATGGAAACTGTTATCTTTAATATGCTTCGCGGTGCCGGCACACACGGCTTTTCGGGCATTCCTCCCGTGAGAGGCGAATTCATCATCCGCCCGCTCATATACTGCACAAAAAGCGAAATTATCGGATACTGCATCGCAAACGATATCGCCTACGTCAGCGACGCGACAAACGCCGACAACGATTACACGAGAAATTACATCAGAAACGAAATAATTCCCTGCTTTACTAGGATAAATCCTCAGCCTGAGATGGCTATATCTCGTCTTTGCACGGCTCTGCGCAACGACGACGTTTATATTCAAAGTCAGGCTGCCGCATTTCTTGATGAGCACGGAATTGACTATTGCTGCGAACGCTCACTGATAGCGGGGCTTCAAAATGCAATTTTGACGCGTATTCTCTGCTACATGTACAAAAGCTGTGCTGTGAGCCTCGGCATTTCTGATATAAAAACTCACAACGCGCTTGATTCAAATCACATAAGAGCCGTCAGCAGACTTATTCGCGGCGGAAGCCTTCACGCGAGGGTGTCCCTGCCGCACAAAATCTGCGCCGCGGTTGATGATGGACTTTTCTTCTTTACAAGCGAGGAGGAATACAGCAAGCGCTACGAATATGTTCCCGACTACAAAATCAGGCTCGATATCGGAGAGCACGATGTCCCGGAAATCGATGCAAAGATTCTTGTGTCACGTTTTCCGGACGATGAGTTTGAAGTGAAATATAAAAATATTTACAGAGTGTTCATACACAAGAGGCTCAGCTCTGATAAAATTAACGGTGATCTTTTTATAAAAAACAGGGAGCCGGGGGACAAAATACGCATTAACGGAATGATGAAGCTGTCAAAAAAGCTTTACTGTGAAAACAAGATTCCGCTTGATCTTCGCGCTATCCTGCCTGTTTTCTGTGACCTTGACGGGATTTTGTGGATTCCGCTTGTCGGAGTCCGCGACGGTGCGGAATCAAACGCACGAAGCGTGCTTCATGTATACTGCGCGTGCGGCGCAAAGAAAACGGGGGACATTATATGAAATCAACATATGAGGACGTCGAGAGGGTTCTAATCTCTGAAGATGAGATTTCAAACCGTGTGTCCGAGATGGCTCATGAAATTGACGAATACTATGCGGATTCCGGCAAAAAGCTTTTGCTGCTTGGCATTCTCAAGGGTTCGGTTGTATTTATGGCTGAGCTGATGAAGCATATCAGAATACCCGTTGAGATTGACTTTATGAAGGTCTCCTCATACGGAGGGGGGACGGTTTCATCAAAAAATCTCACGATTCTGCTCGATTTAAAGCGAAACAATCTGCCACAAACCGATGTTTTGATTGTTGAAGATATAATCGACAGCGGAAGAACGCTTTCATATTTGGTTGATTACATAAAGCTAAAGGGCGCGGCGTCCGTGAGGACTTGTACACTGCTTGACAAGCCATCAAGGCGAGAGGTGGATTTTGAGCCTGATTTGTGCGGCTTCACAATTCCCGACGAGTTTGTCATTGGATACGGGCTGGACTACGATGAAAAATATCGTGCTCTTCCCTATGTAGGTGTTCTGAAGCCGGAGCTTTACGAAAAATAATTATTATATACACTTTTGTCATTTGACAGTTTACTTTCTGTTTATGTGAGAAAAGTATAATAACAAAGGTATAGACACGGGAAGACAATTACTTTTTGTGTTGAGATAAAATAAAACAGAAGCGGGGACGTTGCCTGACATTATGAAAAACAATTTAAAGATTATAATCTTCTATATAGTGCTTATCGCACTAATTATCTTTGCGACAGCATCGCTGTTCAGCAACACGACAAGCGAAACCATCACATACAGTGAGGTCGTGTCATATTTCACAGAGGAAAAGGTTGCTCTTTTCTCGATTGACGGCGACAATGTGCTGACAATGTACCTCTATAACGATTCGGGTGAGGTATCATCAACACCGATAACATATGAGCTGCGTGATTTCAGCGTATTCTATGCCGATCTTTCTGAGCTGATAGCCGAGCAGTACGAGGCGGGAATCATTCAGCAGTACGACTATCCCGCGCCGACAGAGCTTCCTTGGTGGGTCAGCTTCCTGCCCTATTTGATAATTATCATTCTCTTCATCGTTGCCTGGATGTATATGATGAATCAGGCGACAGGTGGCAAGGGCACTAAAATCGGAAACTTCGGAAAGAGTCACGCCAAGCTTGCAAATGACAACAAGAAGAAGGTTCATTTCCGTGATGTCGCAGGAGCCGAGGAAGAAAAGGAGGAGCTGCGCGAGGTCGTGGAATTCCTCAAAAATCCCTCTCACTTCAATAAGCTCGGTGCCCGCATTCCTCACGGCGTGCTTCTTGTAGGCCCTCCAGGCACGGGCAAAACGCTTCTTGCCAAGGCTGTTGCCGGTGAGGCTGATGTGCCGTTTTATTCAATTTCAGGTTCTGACTTTGTTGAGATGTATGTCGGTGTCGGCGCGTCACGTGTAAGAGACCTCTTTGAC
>JAJQHI010000235.1 GCA_021199825.1 Bacillota bacterium | reverse complement strand
GCATATATTCATTATTATTGCCAAAAGTATGTTGAGGGATGAGGCGCACAGCGCGATGAGAAGCCCTTTGTAGGGATTTTTCTTCCTGCGCCCAGCGTCAACGCGGATTTTGTCCTTCTGTCCCTCTTCCTTTACAGCCCAATAGTTGATGAACATATAAAACACGACCGAGAACACGCTCGCCCAGAAATTAACCGTGCGTGAAACTGCGCCGTCGCCGTCAGCCAGCGCGGCATCTATGGCGGCGCCCGTCATCGACATCATAAGACCGAAGACGGTCATTCCGATTTGGTTGAGAATGAGCCGCCATATCAGGTGACCGTTCTCCTTTATGAAATCCTTCACTTTGGTCAAGTTAAATACCTGTCCCCCTTCAAATAATATTGCCTTCTATTGTACACGACCTCTCTCACTTTTTCAAGTGGATGATATAAAATTTACAATTAGTCCTCATTCCCGTCCCGCTTTTCCTTGCCGTAATCGGCGAGCGGATTTGACGCCATCGCCTCCTGCATGCTGTCGTTTGAGAGGTGCGTGTATATCTGCGTCGTGTTGAGCTGCGCGTGACCTAAAATATCCTTGAGCACCCTCACGTCAACGTGTCCCTCCTGATACATGAGCGTCGCCGCCGTGTGGCGAAGCTTATGCGTTGAAAGCTCGCGGTCGCCCAGCCCCGCCATTGAAAGATACTTTTTCACCATCCACTCAACTGTCTTTACGCTTATCCTCTGCCCGCGTCCGGAGAGAAAGAACGCCTTCTCGTTCGGCTTTTTCGTAGGCTCGGAAAGCCTGACGGCGTAATAGTCGGCGAGTGCGGCGCGGCAGGCGTCATTTATGTATATTATGCGCTCCTTGTTGCCCTTTCCGAGCACACGCACCGAGCGAAGCTCGCGGTCAATGTCGCCAAACGAGATTCCCACAAGCTCAGAGAGCCTCATCCCCGTATTCAAAAATACCGAGATAATGCAAAAATCGCGCACACGAGTCTTTGAGGTCAGATCCCCCTTTACCGTGTCAAGAAGGCGTTTGCTTTCCTCAAGTGTGAGATATTTCGGCAGGGACGCCTTCTTTTTGGGCGAGTCGATATTCGCCGACGGGTCGGTCTCAAGCACGCATTTTTTGTTCGTCAGGTACTTGAAAAAAGCGCGTATTGCCGAGAGCTTTCTCGATTTCGCGGACGCGCCGTTTTCGCGCGTTTTGTCTACGTAGAGAAAAAACTCGTATATGTCCGAGGGCGTTATCATTTTAATGTCGTCAAGGGTGAGGTCTGACACGTCGATTTTGTCAAACTCCTCCCCGTCAGTGGGTATGCCGCAGCGCACAGCCTTGATATAGCGGAAAAATGTGCGCAGATCAAAGCAGTATTCCTCAACCGTTTTGGGCGAACGCCCCTGAATCACAAGCTTATACGATATAAATTCGCGCGCTGCCGGCGGCAGCTCGTTTGTGTCAAATGCCATGCCTTCCTCCTTGTCGTTCGGATAATGTTTACCTGCTTGAGCAGCGGAGCATAGCTCCTCTGCTCAATGCTATATTATACAAAATCCTGCGGCAAAAGTAAAGCGAAAAAGCGCGCCGCGAGTGAAGAAAATTCACGCGCAGGCGCGCCGCATAAAATATTCACGGTTTATTTTTCGTTTTTGTCGTCCCCGCCGTGTCAAAGGTAGGGCACTTTAAAGTCTCACTTAATCCGTGAACATGCTGTGAATTCGTTCAGCCGAGCGTCACAGCCGCCTCACCGACACAATTTTTTTGAATTAAAGTTTCAAAAACGGTATGCACCCGCCCATTATTTATGGTATAATAGGATATTCAGAAAATATCGCAAAGCGATATTTTCTGAAATCCGTCAAATAATTATATTTGAATCACAGATTCAAACATAATTATTTGCAGGACAGTGCTCTACATGAGGATGCGCACTGAATGTTGTCCTCACCCGCGCGGAGCGCGGATTTCACCTGCCGCGCAGCGGCAGATTTCACTCGTCGAGAAACGACGAATTTCACTCGTTGCAAAGCAACGAATCTCACCCGCCGCGCAGCGGCGGATTCAAAGGGGTTTTCATGGATAAAAAGGATGAAATAATACTTCAGCAGCTCGACGTTATACGCGAGATGACGGAGCGCAACCTGCGCAATGTCTCGACGGATATATGGGGTCCCGCGGCAGGCAGCTCAAAGCCCGACGCGGATAATTTCAAGCCCGTGAAGGACACTCCTCCCGCGTCAGTCTCGGACGGGGGCGGGAAAACAGCGACATCCACAGGAGCGTCCGATCCGCCTAAAGTTGAGGGTAAGGAGACGCCAAAGGAGCCGATTGAGGACCTGAGGTTCGAGCTTGACTCGTATATAGGGCTCTCAGCCGTGAAGGAGGAGGTCAAAAACCTCATAAATATGGTGACGGTGTGGAATATGCGCCGCGAGCATAAGCTCCCCGCGCCCGATTTGTCACTTCACATGGTCTTTTCGGGCAATCCCGGCACGGGAAAAACGATGATAGCGCGCTTTATGGCGCGTGTGTACCATTCCCTCGGCGTGCTTTCAAAGGGACAGCTTGTCGAGGTTGACAGGAGCGGGCTTGTCGCCGGCTACGTCGGACAGACGGCTATCAAAACGTCCGCTGTACTTGAAAAGGCTAAGGGCGGCGTGCTTTTCATCGACGAGGCGTATTCACTCACATCGGGAAAGGCTGACAACGACTTCGGGCTTGAGGCGGTCGAGACTATCCTCAAGTTCATGGAGGACAACCGCGATGACATAATCGTCATTGTCGCGGGATACACTGACCTGATGCAGGAGTTCATCGACTCAAATCCGGGGCTGGCGTCACGCTTCAACAGATACCTTTATTTCGACGACTACTCGGTTGACGAAATGATGGAGATTTTCAGGCTTCAGTGCCAAAATAATTTTTACAGGCTCGACGAGAGCGAGGGAGAAAGGACAGCAAAGGACGCGCTTCGCGAGTATCTTTCTGAGGCGTCGCAGGACGACGACTTCGGCAACGCGAGAGGCGTGCGCAATGTCTTTGAAAAAATTCTGGTGCAGCAGGCAAACAGACTCGCCGCTGCCAAATCAGTGACAAAGGATGAGCTTATGACCATCACGGCTTTGGACGTTGACCGCGCAAGAGGAGTGAGCGAGGCGTGATTTTGGAGCGGTTTTTTCATAAAATCTCAAAAAAATCATCGCGCCCCTCAAAATTCACGATTGCAAAATTTCAAAAAGCGTGATACAATATATATGTGATAAACAGGCGTCCCCGAAAAAACGGGCAAACGTCTTATATTAGGAGGATATAACTTAATGGCAATCAAAAGAACCAGACAGTCAATGGACGGCAACCAAGCCGCGGCGCATGTCAGCTACGCCTTTACGGAGGTCGCCGGTATTTACCCGATCACGCCTTCAAGCCCGATGGCGGACTATGTTGACCAGTGGTCGGCAGCGGGTCGGAAAAACATCTTCGGCAACACGGTAAAGGTAGCTGAGATGGAATCCGAGGGCGGCGCTTCCGGCACCGTTCACGGCTCGCTCGCGGCAGGTGCGCTTACGACAACGTACACGGCGTCTCAGGGACTTCTCCTTATGATTCCGAATATGTACAAAATCGCAGGCGAGCTTCTCCCCGGCGTATTCCATGTGTCGGCGCGTACCCTCGCTGCTCACGCGCTCAACATCTTCGGCGACCACGGCGACGTTTACGCGTGCCGTCAGACGGGCTTCGCTATGCTCGCGTCGTCAAACCCGCAGGAAATCATGGACCTCGGCGCTGTTGCGCATCTTTCTGCAATCAAGGGCCGCGTTCCGTTCCTTCATTTCTTCGACGGCTTCCGCACAAGCCATGAGATTCAGAAAATCGAGTGCTGGGAAAACGATCAGCTTTCCGATCTCGTTGACTATGACGCCATAAAGGCGTTCCACGAGCGCGCACTCAACCCTGAGCATCCCGTGCTTCGCGGCTCTGCCGAAAACGGAGATATTTTCTTCCAGCACAAAGAGGCTGTAAACAAGTATTATGACGCGCTTCCCGAGCTTGTCGAGGACTACATGAACAAGATCAACGAGCGCATAGGCACAGACTATAAGCTCTTCAACTATTACGGCGCGCCGGACGCTGACAGAGTAATCATCTGCATGGGTTCGTTCTGCGACGTAACCGAGGAGGTTATCGACTACATGATGGCTCACGGCGAGAAGGTGGGACTTGTTAAGGTACGTCTGTACCGTCCGTTCCGTGCAGACAAGCTTGTTGAGGCTATCCCCGCAACGGTCAAGAAGATAGCTGTTCTTGACAGAACAAAGGAGCCGGGCGCTCTCGGTGAGCCGCTTTATCTTGACGTTGTTACCGCTTTGGCTGAGATGGGACGCGGCGACATTAAGGTCGTCGGCGGACGCTACGGTCTTGGCTCAAAGGATACTCCCCCCTCCTCCGTATTTGCTGTATATGAAAACC
>JAJQHI010000223.1 GCA_021199825.1 Bacillota bacterium | reverse complement strand
GAGTATACATGAAAATATATAATTCACTTTATTACAGCAAAATAATAGTGCTTACCCACACTCAGAAACCTGATTGGAATGACACTCCATATAATCCAAACTGGATATATGTTAGTGGTCACACACATCGAAATATTTATAAATGGGATGACGAATGCAAAATTATAGCAGATAATCAGGTCGGATATCATAATACTAAAATTGGATTTAAATCTTTTTGGCTAGAACCGCCTGAAGATGTATTTATTAACTTTATCGATGGAATACATAAAATCACTGAAGGGCAATACATGGAGTTTAATCATTCAAAAGGTATTATTTCCTATTCCAATCGTGAAATGATTGATATATATATGATAAAGAAAAATAAGAAATATATGTTTTTTGCATATTGCTTACCACAGGAAAGATCCAAATGCAAGCATTTATATATGTTATGCGGTGGTCAAATTCGAAGAATTAGTAGCGACGACCCTTCAATACTAAGCTTTTATTATAGCAATTTGGATAAATATGTTAACAACGTAAATTCGCTCATGTCGTTATACATACCTCGTCTAAATGCCCTGTCGCAGTTTGTCAAATTAATCGGTGGTTCAGGTAATATACATGGATGCATTATCGATATTGATATTCCTGAAACTTTCTTTGAATTTTCCCGTTGCCATCTTTATCTTAATCCGTTAAACAATACATATACCGCATATTACGCTGACTCTAAAAGCTCACGACTTGTATACGCTGACCTTAGAACATTATTGGTCGAGCAAAAAGAATATTGCAAAAACATGATCGAATCCTTTGATAAGAATATTGCAAAATATGCAGAAATCAGTGCAAATTTTTTCAGCTCTAATTCTTTAAGCGAGATAGATGACAATTTTATCCTAGCTGCACAATCATGTAACGTACCCCTTGATAATTGTTTAGAGATGTATCGCATCTCAGGAATTATTAAGAGCTTGCAATATTGTGTTGATAACGATGTAGTCAGAATTTGGAACGATAATCTTCTCAACTTCGATTTTACAAATTGTGTTGGCAAAGATAGGCGTATCGAAGCCATCAATAATAATCAAGAAATTGTCACAGGCAATAATATAAAGAATTATGAAGATCATTTTGATTAATCTATAGCACACTGTTTTGTGCTACTATATATATTTTTATCGAGGTGAACATTATGTCAGAATTGAGCATCAAGGAAAAGGACAGGCTTTATATAGCCAACACATACAACCGTTTCCCTGTTGAAATCGTCAGGGGCAAGGGGTCCCTGCTCTACGACGACACGGGAAAGGAATATATCGACATGGGCGCGGGAATCGCCGTTTCAACCTTCGGCGCGGCTGACCCGGAATGGATAGAGGCTGTGACATCCCAGGCGGGAAAATTCCAGCACACGTCCAATCTTTATTACTCATCTCCGTGCGTTCTGCTCGCAGAGGAGCTTATAAAGCGCACGGGCATGAAAAAGGTATTCTTCTCAAATTCGGGTGCTGAGGCAAACGAGTGCGCAATTAAAACGGCGCGCCGGTATTCGGAGCTGAAGTACGGCACGGACGCGAAAAGATACAAAATCATCACCATGGACAAGGGCTTTCACGGGCGCACGCTCGCTACCCTTGCGGCAACGGGACAGGAGGCTTTCCATCAGAGCTTTTTGCCCGTAACGGATGGTTTCGTATACGCGAAAACTGACGACCTTGACGACGTTGTGCGTCTGGTCGATGAGGGCGGATGCTGCGCCATAATGATTGAGACAATATGCGGAGAGGGCGGCGTTCTGCCGCTGTCGCCGGAATTTATACGCGGCGTGGCTGAGCTTGCCGAAAAGCGCGATTTGCTTTTAATCATCGACGAGGTACAGACCGGAAACGGGCGCACAGGGAAGCTGTACAGCTACATGAATTTCGACATAAAGCCTGACATTGTGTCAACCGCAAAGGGGCTTGCGGGCGGACTTCCGCTCGGCGCGACGCTTCTCGGCGAAAAGGTCGGGGACGTTCTGACGGCGGGCACACACGGCTCGACCTTCGGAGGAAATCCGATATGCTGTGCCGCCGCTATGAGTGTGCTTTCACGTATAACGGACGATTTGCTCGCCGAGGTCAAGGCTAAGGGCGAATACATAAAAACAGTGCTTACGGCGTCCGAGGACGTCGTATCCGTCACGGGAATGGGGCTCATGATAGGCATTGAATTCAAACGCCCGACGCCTGAGGTTGTTGCCGAATGCAGGGAGCGCGGGCTGCTTGTGCTGACCGCGAAAAACAAGGTAAGGCTTCTGCCGGCGCTCAACATCCCGTGGGGGCTTTTGGAGCGTGCGGTTGAAATACTCAAGGAAGCCGGTCAGGAATAAAATTATATACCTTCGGGAAATGAAAAAATCCCCTCCCCGCTAGATGCGCGGTGAGGGGATTTGCTTTTTTGATGTGTAACTTATATCCTTGCCACGCCTGTTTTCTTGGCGGCAGCGGATACGGCTGACGCTACAGCCTTCGCTACACTCTTGTCAAGAACAGACGGAATGATGTATTCAGCGGAACGCTTGTCGTCCGTTACAAGCTCTGCGAGAGCATAAGCCGCCGCAGCCTTCATCTCGTAGTTTATCGTCGTGGCGCGGCAGTCAAGCGCACCGCGGAAAACTCCGGGGAATACAAGCACATTGTTTATCTGGTTCGGGAAATCACTGCGTCCCGTGCCTATAACGGCAGCACCCGCCGCCTTTGCGAGGTCGGGCATGATTTCGGGTGTCGGGTTTGACATCGGGAAGACAATCGCGCCCTCATTCATCGAGCGTACCATTTCCTCTGTCACAATTCCGGGCGCGCTGACGCCGATGAACACATCCGCTCCAACCATAGCATCCGCGAGAGTGCCCTTTACCATCTCTTCATTTGTGATTGCAGCCATTTCAGCCTTTGATGAGTTGAGACGCGGGTCGCCCTTTACGAGTGTTCCCTTGCTGTCACAGATGATGAAGTGCTTAGCGCCCATTGACATGAGAAGCTTTACTATCGCGACGCCCGCCGCGCCCGAACCTGAAAGCACGATTTTCACGTCCTCAATTTTCTTGCCTACAACCTTGAGGGCGTTCAGGAATGATGCAGCCACGACTATAGCCGTTCCGTGCTGGTCGTCGTGGAACACGGGAATATCGCATATCTCATCAAGCTTCTGCTCAATTTCAAAGCAGCGGGGTGCGGCAATATCCTCAAGATTGATGCCGCCAAACGAGCCTGAAATGAGGGAGATTGACTTTACTATTTCATCAACACTCTTTGAGCGGACGCAAATCGGAATCGCGTCAACGTCGCCGAAGGTCTTGAAAAGCGCACATTTGCCCTCCATAACGGGCATTCCCGCCTCAGGTCCTATATCTCCAAGACCAAGAACAGCGGTGCCGTCCGTTACAACGGCGACCAAATTTGAGCGCCTTGTGAGCTCCCATGACTTTGTGTAGTCCTTCTGTATCTCAAGGCAGGGCTCAGCTACGCCCGGCGTATACGCCAGCGAAAGGTCATGTCTTGTTTCAATCGGAGCGCGTGAAATAACCTCGATTTTGCCGCCCCATTCATAGTGCTTCTTCAGCGATTCTTCTCTTATATCCATTTAAAATCCTCCTTTTTCCTCGCGGAAAAATATATTTATTTAACGTCCGCCTTTATTTTGCGTTCGTCATATCCTCAGGGTGGAAAAGCTCGTCAAACCTCTCCCCCGAAAGGTATCCAAGTTTTATGCACGCCTCCCTCAGCGTGAGATTTTCGCCGTGCGCCAAATGCACGACCTTAGCGGCGTTTTCATAGCCGATATACGGTGTGAGAGATGTCACAAGCATAAGCGAGCCGTAAAGATTCTCGTGCATCCTCTCACGTATGGGAGCAATACCGGAAACGCAGTTTTTCTCAAACGAGACACACACGTCGGAGAGCAGTCTCACCGACTGCAAAAAATTATAGATGCAGACGGGCATGAACACATTCAGCTCAAAATTACCCTGAGAGGCGGCGATTCCGACGGCGGCGTCGTTTCCCATAACCTCTACCGCCACCATCGTCACAGCCTCACACTGCGTCGGATTGACCTTTCCCGGCATAATGGACGAGCCGGGCTCGTTTTCGGGTATCGTTATCTCGCCAAGCCCGCAGCGCGGTCCGCTCGCGAGCCAGCGAACATCGTTGGCAATTTTCATAAGGTCACACGCCAGAGCCTTCAGCGCCCCATGCGCGAAGACTATCTCATCCTTTGAGGTGAGCGCGTGGAATTTGTTTTCGGCGGGATAAAACCGTGTGCCTGTGATACGCGATATTTCCTCAGACGCGGCGGCGTCAAAACCCGCAGGCGCGTTCAGCCCCGTGCCGACGGCGGTAGCCCCGACCGCGATTTTGCGAAGCGGCTCAAGTGCTGAGGTGATCATCTCAATATCGCGCTCAAGCGACGCTCTCCAGCCGCTTATCTCCTGA
>JAJQHI010000108.1 GCA_021199825.1 Bacillota bacterium | reverse complement strand
GTTGACACGGGCGTAATCCTTGAGAGCATGCCTTACGTGATGATTCTCGCTGTTGTCGTAGTTGGCGGCATCGCGCTCATCTCGAAGAAGAAGGTATCTGAGTAATTCAGATTTTCCAGAACACGGCACTGAGTGATTGGCGTTAGCTCAGTGACCCACATTTAAAATTCACGGGACGCGGGAGAATAAAATGATGACGATTTTATTCTCCCCGCACCCGAACCCTAAGAGGAGGCTTCATTATGGCTCGCGGAATACTTAGGGTGCTTGACTCCCTTATATCATTATGCTTGGTCGTTGTGCTTCTGGCGTTCGGCGCTTACTCCGTTTACGCGCTCTGGGACAACAATCAGGTGTACACAGCCGCCGACATCGCGAAAGAGGATATGATAAAGCTCAAGCCCTCGTACACGGTAAACGCGGACGGCTCAATTTCAAGCGACGACGCCTCATTTGAGGAGCTTCTCGCTGTTAATTCGGACGTTGTCGGGTGGATTACGCTTGACGGCACTGAGGTTGATTATCCCGTGCTTCAGGGCGACACGGTGCTTGACTACATAAACCGTGATGTTTACGGCAATTTTGCGCTCGCGGGAAGCATATTCCTAGATCCTACCTGCGCGGGAGATTTTACGGATTCGTATTCTCTCATATACGGGCATCACATGGAGGGCAGCCGAATGTTCGGCGACCTCGACTTATACGAAGACGCTGAGTTTTTCAGCGAAAACAACACGGGCGTGCTCATCACACCCACGACAGTATATAAACTTGAAATCTTCGCCTGTCTTTTGATTGGCTCATCCGAGGACATGATCTTCGAGCCTTCATATTGGACGGCTGAAAATATAAACGAGCTTCTCATATTTGCCGAGGAAAACGCGCTTCACATTAACGCGGATGTGATTTCGGCGATAAGAGGAGACGAAAACCCGCAGATAGTGGCGCTTTCGACGTGCTCATCCGAATTTACGGATGCAAGAACAGTAATTTTGGCGAGAATGGTATCCTACTCGTCATAATATATCAGGAGATAAAGAGATGAAAAGGTATATAAGCAAATTGCTACTCACGACCCTTGTCATAGCTGTGATTTCAGCTGTGCTTATGCTTCCCGCGGCGGCGTCCGAGCCAATTGCGGAGGTAACGATTCCCGTCACCGTCACGGTGTCGGGTGATGAGGGGACACTTGAGTCGGACATTCCGACAGAGACGTACACGATAGTCATCGAAGCGCTTGACGGCGCGCCTGAACCTGATGAGAGTGTTCTCACGGTTGAGGGCGAGGGCACGGCGGAGTTTACGCTCAGCTTTGAGACAGTCGGCGTATATGAGTATACGGTGACGCAGGACGCCTCCGCGCTCACAGGCGACAATTCCGTGTGCCACGACCGCGGAGTGTATGACACGACGGTGTATTATCTTGTTGTGACGGTTGTCAATGATGAGAACGGCGGATATTCTGTGACCGCAGCCGCTCATATTGAGAACGCCGAGGGCGAAAAGTGCGAGCTTATATTTGAAAATCACTATGCGCCCGTTCCGTATGACGTATTGACCGTATCCAAGACATGGGTTGACAACGATATGACGCGTCCCGCGTCAGTTGATGTTGTGCTTTACGACGGGGACACGCCGATTGACACGGTGACGCTTTCCGAGGAGAACGAGTGGAGCTACACATGGAGCTATCTCGACCCTTACGGTGAGCATTCGTGGAGTGTTGCCGAGGTTGAGGTTGACGGATACACGGCGGAATACGGCACTGACGAGGACGGAAACGTCGTAATCAACAACGTAGGCGATACGATTGAGACCGAGCCCCCCGAAACGGAGCCGCCTGAAACAGAGACAGAAGCTCCCGAAACGGGGCCTGAACCTGAGGACCCGAACCTTCCGCAGACAGGACAGCTTTGGTGGCCTGTAGTTGCACTTGCAGGTGTAGGTGCTGTGCTTGTAGTTGCGGGTATTGTCGGCAGGAAGGGCGACGATAACGCCGATGACGGCAAGAATGGCGAAAACCATGAATAAAGCAAAAGGCAAAAGACGAATATATTTAATCATAGTAGGGCTGCTGCTAATCGCAGCGGCCCTGCTTTTGTGTCTTTACAATTACCTTGAAAACGCACAGGCAGAGGAGCAGGCTGAAAAGACATTATCCGTTCTGAGTACTATTATCGCGAACAATAAAGCAGAAATTGCGTCGGGCGACGGCAATTCGGCAGACGACGCGCTTGAGGCTATTGACAACAAAAATGAGGACGAGGACGCTGACAACAGCAGTGAAACGGACAGTGAAACAGGCGATGAGGACGTTTCTTCAAGCTCTTCGAGCACTTCATCGAGCAGCACCTCATCAACGGACAGCACCTCATCGAGTACATCAGTGGGTGCTGTGAATCTCCCTGAAATGCCGACTGTGACGGTTGACGGGGTTGAGTATATCGGCGTGATTTCGCTTCCGAAATACGGGATTGAGCTTCCTGTTTTGTCGTCATGGAGCTATTCGGGCTTGAAAACGGGACCGGGCAGATATTCGGGAACGCTTGAGGACAACAATCTCATATTGTGCGGGCACAATTACAGAGCGCATTTCGGGCATCTCAACTCGACCAAGGTCGGCGAGACGATAATATTTACGGACATATACGGCAACGAGTACACATACACAGTAGTGAAGGTTGAAACTATAGCGGGGGACGACGCCGCGTCCATGCTTGCGGATGAGGACGAATGGGATCTGACGCTTTTCTCATGCACACTGAGCGGCACGACGAGAGCTACGGTCAGATGTAAGCTTGCGGATTAACGAATAAAGGAGGACGAAGCATGAGCACCATAGATAAAATTGCGCCGGGAAGGCGATTCGGAAAGCTGACGGTTGAGTATGACACAGGAAAAACGTTCGGCAGATATACGCTGTGGCACTGCAAATGCGACTGCGGCGGCGAGATTGATGTAAACACAAGGGATTTGAAGTACAGGAAGACGCGCAGCTGCGGATGTGTCGCCCGCATAGGAGGCGGCATACGCAACCTCACTGGCAGGACCTTCGGGGAGCTGACTGTGCTGAATATCACAGACAAGCGAGACGAGTACGGCGGGGTAGTGTGGCACTGTCGGTGCAGCTGCGGGAACGAGTGCGATGTTTCATCAAGGCGGCTTGTGAACGGCAAAGCGCTTTCCTGCGGCGAGTGTGCGGGTCATGATAAGCCGGACGAGAAGCTGCAGAACGTGAGCTGAGGGGAGAATATGAAAAAACGGGTGTCTTTTTTACGGCACCCGTTGTTTTTATGCAATAATCATTGCTTTCGCTGTTCGAAAAGATCAAGCCTCATAGTCCGGTCGACTTTTCGGAATTTTTGTGCTATACTTATCATAGACATTAGACGCTGATGTCGTTTTGTCAATCATTGTTCTGTGTTATTAATATCAGCGGTGATGGCTGAAAGAAGCCATATTACTGAATTTTAAATTTTAGCTATTATTATAGATTGGAGCTTTATTATGAATCAAAACAATTCGAATGAATCTGAAAATAAAAAAGAAGCATCTGAAACTTCAGCCGAGACATCAGATATGGAAAATCATGTTCTGCTGCCGTTGGTGAACAGCTCATTTCAACCCGGTCGGTGCCGTGAAACTATCAATGAAATCAAAGACGAGCACGAGCGTGATATTGCAATGGGTGAATATTATTATTTCAGCGGACAGCCGGAGGAAGCTGCGAAGTCAATGGAGCCGTATCTCGCAAATACTGATACGGTTTTAAGACTTTCCGCCTGTCTTGTGTATGCCTACGCGAATCTCGCAACGGACAAGATTCATCTTGCACGTCATGCGCTCTCCGAAATGGAGAAAACGTTTGCAGATGTCAATAAAGATGCGGATTCTCTGCCGGAGCTGCGGGCAATGTCGTCATTTGTCTCGTCTACCGCAGCCGTTCTTCTGCATATGCCGCTAAAGAGTGAGGCGGCTTTCTCAGCAGAAAATTTAACGCTTTTGCCGGTGGGGCTGCGCTTTTTCTCCTGCTACGTGCAGGCACATTACGCATATTTGCAGGGAGACTACGGCAGGAGTCTTGGAATTGTGGAAACATCTCTTTCGTTTATGTCAAAGCTCTATCCCATCCCCGCTGTTTATCTCAGGCTTGTCGCCGTAATGGATTATATATCGCTTAAAAATTCTGAAAAGGCGAAGGAACAGATGCTGAAGGCATGGGATATTGCAAGACATGACGGTCTGATCGAAGCGTTTGGAGAGCATCACGGACTTCTCGGCGGTGTTCTGGAGGCGACGCTCAAAAAGGATTCGCCGCAGGAGTTCAAACGGATAATCAACATTACATACAGTTTTTCCGCCGGATGGAGGAAGGTTCACAACTCTGATACTGGACATGATGTGGCGGATAACCTGACCACAACGGAATTTGCCATTGCAATGCTGGCGGCGCGCGGATGGACCAATCA
>JAJQHI010000004.1 GCA_021199825.1 Bacillota bacterium | reverse complement strand
ATCCAGACGTGCCCCCTTATGCTTATTATATCTCCGGGGCAAAGCTCATCAGGGCTTTCAATTGTATGCGTCCATGTCCCGTAGCCGTATTCCTCAGCCAATGTCTTAGCCATTACGGTGGAGGACATCACATACCCGTCCCCGCCAGACTCCGTGTTCAGCGTGTTATATATGGTCCACGCCACATATCCTGAGCAGTCAAGCCCTGCGTAATAATATTGGTTCCATGAATAATGCGGATAATAGCTTTTCGAATAGTCTTTTCTGTTTATATAACTGTAGGACGCTGTCTGACTTTCGAAAAAGTCAATCCATGTCGGCGAAAGCCCGATTGTTGTCGCCAAAACGCCTGAACCCGTGTCCTGCCAGTTCCACGTCCCACCGTATACGTAAAGCGCCGTTCCGACGGGCTGCATAGCGGCAGCCAGAAAATTCTTCAGCGTCGTCTCACCCGCCGTATAGCTGACGGGGGAAATGTATTCATCTGCGACAAACGAAAGATAAATGACCCTCGCGGTCGAATCCCCGTATACCTTGACGCTCTCGCCCGCCGTCATCTCTGCCGCCGTCACCTCAGCGCCGCCCACAAGAGAGGTGATTTCATAGACTTCTGTGCCCGCGTCCACGGAAATCCTCTCCGTACCGACGACAACCGCGTCCTTTGATACGCTCCCGATTGTCCCCGCAGCCAAGGGCTCGCTCGCCGCGGCACCTGTCACCACGCTGTCCTTTGCGGGGAGGTCATACACATACCCCTCCGCCAGGATATTTTGAATCGCGTAATCCTCAGATGCGCCCGTGGCGACGGTGAAGAGCATCTCCTCCCCGTCAACGCAGAATCTATGTACAAAGCTGTCCTTGTCGGACGCCCTGACCGTTCCGTAATCCTTAACGCCCAGATATACGGCGTATTTATATGTAACCGTGACCGTTTCCTCGTCCTTTGCCGCCGACGTGACGGCTTCTGTTGTAACGGCTTCCGTTGTGTCTGGCGCGTCCGCCGTCGTGTCAGATATGATCTCATCAGGCGTGACCGCTGTATCCGTCGCTGACGATACATCCGTCACTGACGATACATCAGTCGCTGATATGACAAATTCCGTGGTGTCGGATGTCACCGCGTACTCAGGCGCCTCGATAGTCATGAGTGAGGATGTCTCCGACCCCTCCGTCCCTGAAGCGTTGAGGAGCGAAAGCACAAGCGAAAGCGCGAACGCACACACCGCCGCGAATAGCACGGCGAATATGATGAGCATCACATTGCCTGATTTCCCAAGCGGGCGCGGCACCTTATGATTTCGACTATCCTTCATATCCGACTCCAAACGCTCATGGCGGCTTATCTTTTTATTGCCCCGCGCCCTCAGCGGCAGGTTTATTTTCCGCGAAGACCCAGCGCCGCTGTATGCGGAAGTTGATAAAGTAGAGCATTAAGTCAACGGGCAGCTTGATGAGAGTGCGCAGCACCGCGTCCTCAACGTCCAAAAGCTTCGAGATATAGTATACGCACAGCCACGAGGCGAGCATTATCGGCACCGCCAGGCAAACATATCTGAAAAGCGTGCGCAGGAAATTCGCCCTGCTGTGGAAAACGAGCCGCTTATTGAGCATGAAATTCGCAAACGACGAGACTACCCTCGCGCCCGCGGTCGCCGCAAACTCGGCAAGGCTTCCCCCACCCGTGAATACAAAGGCAAGAAGTATCGCGTGAAGCAGCAAATCAAGCACCGAGGACATAATGGAGCTCGCGGCAAAGCGCAGAATGAGCCCGTATATTCTCAGTGAATCGACGACGGGACGAAAATGCGACGCGGAGTTTTTGTCAAAATACACCGTATGTATCTTGATCTCACGGCGCGGTATCTGGTCGGTGTCAATCAAAAAAAGCATATTCGTCTCGTATTCGTATCTGTCTCCGGGCGCTGACATTATCTTTTCCACATACTCACGCGGAATGACGCGCAGTCCCGTCTGCGTGTCCGAGATTTTAATGCCGCAGAAGACAGAAAACGCTGTTTTCGTGCATTTGTTGCCGAATTTGCTCTTCGGCGGAACGTTCGGGTCGTCAAAATCGCGGCATCCGAGAATGACGGCGCGCTCGCCATCATACATCGCCTCAACACACGCAAGCATATCCTCTGTTGTGTGCTGTCCGTCGCTGTCGGCGGTGATAACCCCGTCGCTGTCGGGTCTGTTTTCGAGAAAATACGCAAACGCCGTCTTGAGCGCCGCTCCCTTGCCCCTGTTTTTCTCGTGCGTGAGGACCTTAACCTCAGGAAATTCCTCCTCCGTCGGGAAATTAGGCATATACTCGGCATGGCTGCCGTCGTTTATTACTATTATATCGTGAAATCCGTGCGCTGTCGCGTCCTTTATGACAGGAATGAATCTCTCGTCCGGATCAAGCGCCGGTATTACTAACGTTACATTTGGCATGGTCTTGTTTATATACATTGGGGCGCTGCCCCAAACCCTGCGAGGGGGAAAACTTTTTGAAAAAAGTTTTCCCCCCTGACCCCCTTTTCAAAAACTTTTAGGAAAGGGGCAAAGCGTGCTCTCCCGTAAGCTCGTGCGGGGTCAAAGGAAGCCTTCCTTCGCGGGGTCTGCCGATTTATATATTCTCCTCCTGCAGGGTGCGGCGCACAGCGCCCACACCCGAAATCATGCGCGCGAAGTATCCCTCAGCCGCGTTTCCTATAGGCGTTTTGTAAAGGTCAACGCCGAATATTGTCTCATTTGAAAGTATCGGTGAGAGATGCTCATGTATCACCTCGGCGCTGTATTCGCCGCCAAGGTCAATATCAGCCACGTGCGCATGGCACTCCTCATAAAGCGGGTCTGAGCTGGGAGCAAAAGCGTTCCCCTCGTCATCCGCCGCCATCAGATACCTGCACCATCCCGCCGCCAGAAGCGGCACGCACCGAAGCCCCGACATATCAAGCCCGCGCTCCGCGTAAGCCTTTATCGTCTGACCGAAGCGCACGGAGAGCTTTTGGGATGTGTCAGTCGCGATTCTCTGCGGCGTATCGGGCATGAAGGGATTCGGAAGCCTTTCGTTTATAACCTCATCGATGAAAGCCTTCGGCGAGATAATTCCGGGATCCGTCACAACGGGAAGCCCCTCAACGTATCCGAGCCGCCTGACAAGAGATGAAAGTGTTTCATCCTTCATCTCGTCGCATATTTTATTAAAGCCGAGAAGGCAGCCGAACACGGCGAGGAACGTATGCAGCGGATTGAGGCACGTCGAAACCTTCATCCTCTCCACAGCCTCAACCGTTTCCCTGTCAGTGAATATCACGCCCACCTTTTCAAGAGGCGGGTGACCTGCCGGGAATTTATCCTCAACCACTAAGTACTGCGGCGCCTCCGTGTTGACAAAGGGCGCGATATACGTGTGCTTTTCGGTAACTATTATTTCAGTGTCGGTGAACCCCTCGGAGCGCAGCGACTCCGCCACCCTCTCATCGGGGCGCGGCGTGATTTTATCTATCATTGATACGGGGAAGGTCACGCGGCTCTCATCCTCAAGGTAATCAATAAACCCTGAGCTGACATAGCGCCTTTTCTGCCACTCGCGGGCGTAGTAAAGCACCGCCTCGCGCAGCTTATCCCCGTTGCCTGAGCAGTTGTCAAGCGAGAGCAGCGCTATCGGCGCGCCGCAGTGCAGATACCGCGACCAAAGGCACACGGTGAGGCTTCCCATAAACGTCTCCGCCTCATCGGGCGGCAGCCCCGCGTCTGCTTTCACGGCAGGCAGAATCTCACCCTTCGTGTTCCTTATCGCGTATCCCTTCTCCGTTATCGTGAAGGTCACAAACGAAAGGGTGCGCTGACAGAATATTTCCCTGAGCCTGTCAAGCTTAGCGGGTACATAAAGCGACTCGGTGACGCTCCCTATAGGGGTTTTGGTCATGGTTCCGTCCGAATTGAAGGTCACCATAAGCGAGAGGTTGTCATACGGCTTATAAATCCGCTTTATGACCTCACCGTCAAAGCCCTCGGCGGCGATAATGCCGTAATCTATCTCCTCTGCCTCCAAAAGCCTCTGCGCCAGCGCGCACGGGAAGGCTCTGAATATGTTCCCCGCGCCGAAATGAAGCCAAACGGGACTCTTTTTTGTGTTTTCAATTATGTGTTCTCTGTCAAATCCGTAGTCAAGGTCTCGTAAATTCATTTTTAGTTTTCTTTTAATCCTTTCGTCGATAAAGATAGGGGATAGTATTCCCTTAGGGATATGTTATCCCCTCACGGGAGACAGTACATTCCTGAGGGAATATACCATCCCCTTCACTTTATTTTGTTCGATTATTCGGCGTCCGTATCCTCGGACTCAACGTCCTCATACTCCTCCGCCGTCTCAGCCTTGGGCTCATCCCCGCACTCGCAGCAGCATTCCTCGTCGCAGCAGCACTCATCGTCGTCCTCGTCGTCGCAGCAGCAATCGCACTCATCGTAGTCGTCAAGCTCATCGTCATCAATATCGTCAAGCTCAACGGTTACCTTGAGGTATTTCTTGAATAC
>JAJQHI010000120.1 GCA_021199825.1 Bacillota bacterium | reverse complement strand
CGTATGCGTCAGGGTTGCTCGATATGACAGCCGACAGGCTCATATGAGGCAGCAGCCCCTCACGCTCACGGTCAATTATAGCCTGAAGGTTTGTGCCGCCTCCCGAAACCAAGACCGCTACCTTTGTTTTTTCCGCCACAGCAAATTTCCTCCGATTTATATGAGCTTGATTTTGGTGCTTGCGGATTCGATTTTTCCTATGATGTACGGCTCCTCGCCGCACTCACTCAGAACCGCTATTGCCTCATCTGCATCATTTTTGTCTACCGTCACGCACATTCCGACGCCCATATTATAAGTGTTGAACATATCGTGCTCGGATACGCTTCCGCACTCCGCTATAAGCTCAAAGACATACGGTGTTTTGACATCGCTTTTCTTTATGACGGCGCAAAGCCCGTCAGGGACAGCCCTCGGAATATTCTCGTAAAAGCCGCCGCCCGTTATGTGGGCGATGCCATGTACCTTTATCCTTCGTGTAAGCGCCAAAATGGGCTTTACATAGATTTTGGTCGGAGTTAAAAGCAGCTCGCCGAGGGGAAGTTCGCTTTTGCCAAGCGGCTTATCAAGGTCATAATTCCCGACGAAAATCTTTCTTATGAGGGAAAAGCCGTTTGAGTGGACGCCTGAGGAGGGAAGAGCTATAATAACGTCTCCCTCCTTTGTGCTGTTTGTATCAACGATTTTTTCCCTGTCAACAATTCCAACGGAAAAACCGGCGATGTCATATTCATCGTCGGGCATAAGACCCGGATGCTCTGCCGTCTCACCGCCAATGAGGGCACATCCAGCCATAACGCACCCGTCCGCGACACCGCCGACGATTGATGCGATTTTTTCGGGGATGTTTTTTCCGCATGCGATGTAGTCGAGGAAAAAGAGTGGCTCAGCTCCTGAGCAAATTATGTCGTTTACGCACATAGCGACGCAGTCAATTCCGACTGTGTCGTGCTTGTCCGTCAAAAAGGCGAGCTTGAGCTTGGTTCCTACGCCGTCCGTTCCGGAAACGAGTATAGGCTCCTTCATGGATGAGACTTCGGGTTTGAAAAGACCGCCGAACCCGCCGATTGAGTCTATCGCGCCCGCGCGCTTTGTTTTGAGAACATGTCTTTTCATCAGCTCAACGGCGCGGTAGCCCACGGTTATATCGACGCCAGCGTCGGCATATGCGCGGCTGTAGCTTTCGTTTTCATTCATCGGTCCTGTCTCCTTTGCCTTTTCCTAAAGATATTTTTTCCTCAAAGCGGTTCTTTTTTGATGCATATTCCGTGTCTGTGGGATAGTTTCCGTCAAAGCACGCAGTGCAAAAGCCCGTGCACATATCGGACACAGCAATTTTCTTTGTGTTTTCAACCGAAATATATCCGAGTGTATCAACGTCTATTATCTTTGCGATTTCATCAACCGTGTGGCTGTATGCGACAAGATGCTCATGCGAATCAATATCTGTGCCGTAATAGCACGGATTGACAAAAGGAGGAGCGGATACGCGCATATGAACCTCCTTGGCTCCCGCGTCGCGCAGAAGTTTGACGATGCGGGCACACGTTGTTCCACGAACGATTGAGTCGTCAACAAGCACAACTCTCTTTCCGCTGACAACGCTTGCTATCGGGTTGAGCTTCATTCTCACCTGATTTTCACGTGAGGACTGTCCGGGTGCTATAAAGGTTCTGCCTATGTATTTATTCTTGATAAAGCCGATATTGTAGGGGATTCCGGATTCCATTGAATAGCCGAGCGCCGCGTCAAGTCCCGAATCGGGAATGCCTATAACGACATCGGCGTCAACGGGATGCTCTTTTGCAAGGAAGCGCCCCGCGCGTATTCTCGCCTCGTGCACCGAGCAGCCGTCAATAAAGGAGTCGGGGCGGGCAAAGTAAATGTATTCGAAAACGCACATAGTGCGCTTTGCCGTGCCGCAGTGATCGCGTATTGTGCGTACGCCGTCCTTATCGAAAATGACGATTTCACCCGGCAAAACGTCGCGCTCAAACTTTGCTCCCACAGCGTCAAGCGCGCATGATTCCGACGCCACAACATATCCGCCCCCATCGGGAAGCTTCCCGTAGCAGAGCGGACGGAAGCCGTTGGGATCGCGCACGGCTATAAGCTTTGTCGGTGACATAAACACAAGCGAATACGCGCCCTCAAGCTCGTACATTGCCTGATTTATCGCCGCCTCAACCGAAGGCTCCGTTAGGCGCTTTTCCGTGGTTATATATGAGATAACCTCGGTGTCCGACGTTGTGTGGAATATGTCGCCCGAAAGCTCAAGCCTCTCGCGAAGGACGGATGAATTTGTCAGGTTTCCGTTGTGCGCCAAAGCCATTCTGCCCTTTATGTGATTGACAACAATGGGCTGCGCGTTAAGCCTGCCGTCAGTTCCGGTGGTGCCGTATCTGACGTGACCTATTGCCATTGTGCCGACGCCGAGCTTTTCCATAGCCCCTCTGTCGAAGACCTCGTTTACAAGCCCGACATCCTTATACACGCTGAAAACGCCGTCGTCGCAGACGACGATTCCCGCGCTTTCCTGACCTCTGTGCTGAAGCGCAAAAAGCCCATAATATACGTCTGATGCGACATCCCGCGTTTCATTTGCATAAACACCGAAAACGCCGCATTCCTCATGTATCTGACCCATATAACACCCTTGCCAAAAGCAAATTATTTATTGTCGCCGAAAACGCGGCGCATCATTTCCTCGTATGCCTCCTCGACACCGCCCATTTCACGGCGGAAACGGTCCTTGTCGAGCTTTTCATGGGTTTTCGCATCCCAGAAGCGGCATGTATCGGGGGAAATTTCGTCAGCGAGAATTACCTTGCCGCCGTTTGCAGCGTCGCGACCGAACTCTATCTTGAAATCGACAAGCTCAACGCCGCGCTCCGCGAAAAATCCCTTGAGGTAATCGTTTATTCTGAATGTGTAATCGGTAATTGTGTCAAGCTCCTCGCGTGTTGACCATCCGCAGGCGATGATGTGGTAGTCATTTACCATAGGATCACCGAGCTCATCGCTCTTGTAGCAAAATTCGATGGTCGGAATGAGAAGGGGAGTGCCCTCAGCGACGCCGAAACGCTTTGAGAAAGAACCTGCCGCGATGTTGCGCACAATCACCTCAAGTGGAACTATCTCAACCTTCTTAACGAGCGTTTCTCTTTCGGAAAGCTCCTTTATGTAGTGGGTGGGGATTCCTGCCTCCGCCTCAAGCTTCTGCATGAGGTAATTTGACATGCGGTTGTTTACAACGCCCTTACCTGAAATTGTTCCCTTTTTCAGACCGTTGAACGCGGTAGCGTCGTCCTTATATGAAACGATGTATGCGTTTTCGTCGTCGGTGCGGTACACCTTTTTTGCTTTTCCTTCGTAAAGCTGCTCAAGCTTCTCCATGATGATGTTCTCCTTTTACAAAAAGATATATTTGATTTATGATTTTGAATACTTTTCGGACACCTTCGCGTCCTTTTCCAAAACTGCATCTGAATCGTGCTGTCTCATAAGAGAAAGCTTCTTTGATACCTCCTCATCGTAAACTCCGAGGATTTCCGCCGCCAAAATTGCTGCGTTCTTCGCCCCGTCAACTGCAACAGACGCTACTGGAATGCCCGACGGCATCATTACGGTTGAAAGAAGCGAGTCCATGCCTGAAAGCTTTCCGCCAATCGGTATTCCTATGACGGGAAGTGTTGTTGACGCTGCAAGCGAGCCGGCGAGTGCTGCCGACATTCCGGCTGCGGCGATTATAACGCCAAATCCGTTTGACTTTGCCGATAAAGCGAAAGAACGCACCTGCTCCGGCGTCCTGTGCGCCGAATACACGTGCATTTCATACGGAATATTAAGCTCGTCAAGCATAAAAGCGGTCTTTTCGACCACCGGCAAATCACTGTCACTTCCCATGATAATAGCGACCTTTTTCATCATCTATCATCTCCCTTGATTTTATATTTGGCAAAATATGATTCGTCCTCCATTGACCAACCTCTCGAAAATCGGGTCAAAAAAGACTTTATGTTTATTGTATCATAAGCTGAGGGGCTTGTAAAGATGAAAAAAATAAATTTTTCGGCGCCTAAGTCAACCCGAAGCGGGCAAATTGTACAAAAGCGACCGAGGGATTATTATTTGTGCGCCAAAACACTTTACTTTTCGGCGATAAAGATGTATAATATACTATGCTGCGATTTTGAGCTTTATAATATTTGGAGGTTATCTTGAAAAAAAGAGTATTGCGATGGCTTTCACTGCTTTTGGCGTCACTGACGGTCGCATTGACGCTTATTTCGTGTGAGGGAAGTGTAGGGAGCGTTACTCAGCTTTCGTTTGTAAATTCAACGTCGTTTGTCATTGAGGAGCTTATTCTTTATAAATCCGACAACAGCGAGAGCGTTATTTTAAAAACAACCACAATCGATGCCGGCGGGACGCTTGACTACAAAATTCGGTGGAGTGAGGATTATCTCACCTCAAGGGCGGAGATATATGTTGCCGCGTCAAGCGAGGAGAACGGGACACGTTATATAAGAAAGACTGTGGACTGC
>JAJQHI010000118.1 GCA_021199825.1 Bacillota bacterium | reverse complement strand
GTGCGGATATGTAAATTCATATACCGAGAGAATATCTGACGCGGTCGTCACAACACGCGCGCCGCTTTTGATAAGCTCATTTCCGCCTGCGCTGTTTTCGTTTCCGAGCTCGCCCGGAACGGCGAATATGTCGCGTCCTTGGATGAGCGCTGTTCTGGCGGTGATGAGAGCGCCGCTTCCGAGAGGCGCCTCAACCACAAGCGTTCCCTGCGAAAGTCCGCTGATTATGCGGTTCCTCACGGGGAAATGCGAGCCTGTGGGCGGCTCACCCGGTGCGTATTCGGTTATTATCATTCCGCCGCGCATTATATGCTCAGCGAGAATTTTGTGTTCGGGCGGATATATTCTGTCAATGCCGCAGCCCAAAACGGCAACGGTCGGCGCGCCCGCGTCAAGAGCTCCGTTTGCCGCCATTGAATCGCAGCCAAGAGCCATTCCCGATACGATGACGGCGCCTCCCGACGCCATCGCATATGAAAGCTTATACGCCTGACGTTCTCCGTATTCGGTCATTCGTCTGGTGCCGACAACGGCAATGCAGACCTGGTCGTTGAGATCGACAAAGCGCCCTCTGTAGTAAAGCACCACGGGAGGGTCTATAAGGTTTTTCAGGCGCTTCGGATACCCCTTATCGCCGTACGTCAGAACGCCCCATCTGCGTTTGATGCACACGGAGAGGATGTTTTCAGCCCTTGAGGTGTCCTTGTCGGAGAGCTTTTCAGCCATCGTCTCGGATACGCCGTCAATCTCCAAAAAGCGCTCCTTTGGTGACGAATATATCTCAGATAGTGTATCAAACGAGGCAAAAAGCTTATTGTACACCTTGCTGCCCGCGCCGACGGCGAGGGAGAGCCATATCCATATGATTCTGTCGGAAACCATTTGATGCTCCTTTACTGCGATTTTTCTTTGCCACATTAGGCTTTGCGGGACTTGTACACCTCCCAAAGCATCACCGCCGCGGCGGACGCCGCGTTGAGTGACTCCTGACCATTTTGCATGGGAATATAGATTTTTTCACGGCACAGTTCCAAAAGGGCGTCTGAAATTCCGTGACCCTCGTTGCCGATGACGACAATATCATTCGGCTGAAAATCAAACAAGTCAAGCGTCGTCGAATCCTTCTGGAGACACGCGGCGACAAGACGCTTCGACTTTCCAAGCTCGCGGCACACGCCGCAAAGGTCGTCCGAATGATAAATTGTGAGCTTCATGGCGGCGCCCATCGATGCCCTTTGCGCCTTTCTTCCAAATGGGTCTGCGGCGCCGACGTTATCGGCTGAGCCGATGAGCACCCCGTCAATTCCGAACGCATTGGCGGAGCGGAGTATTGCACCGAGATTATCGGGATTCTGCACACCGTCAAGGATGAGTCCGATATTCGCATTCCCCACGTTTTCGGGCGGCAGGTTTACATAGCGTGAGCCGTTCTGCCAGACGACCCCTATTATGCCCTCAGGGGCTCGCTCGGACGTCAGCCTTTCAAATACGGGAGATGTGACAATATATTTTATCACACCCGCGGGAACCTCGACCTCGTATTTGTCGGCTGCATCCTCCCTCAAAACGGCGCATTTGATTTCATATCCCGATAACACCGCCTCACGGAAAAGCTTTATGCCGTCAACTATAAAAAGTCCTGACCTGCGTCTGTATTTTGCGTCGTCAAGGCGCGCTATTTCTGCGATTTTCGGGTTCGATCTGCTCGATATGAAAAGCGTTGTGCCCTCGTTTGTCTCTTTCATGACATGACCTACATTATTTCGCGGAAAAAGCACAAAAACCGGTTGCCCGGTTTTTGATATGTTTTACTTCGCGGAATTTGCCGCTGAAAGCGCAGCTTTTGCGTTGTTTACAACAGACGAAAACGCTTCCTTGTCGTTTATCGCCATCTCAGACAGCATTTTTCTGTTAAGCTCAATGCCGGCAAGCTTTATGCCGTGCATAAACGTCGAGTAGTTGAGTCCGTAAGGCTTAACTGCCGCTGATATTCTCGTTATCCAAAGCGAACGGAAATCGCGCTTTCTCTGCTTTCTTCCGACAAAAGCATAATTGCCGCTTTTCATTACGGCTTCTTTCGCCATCTTAAAGTGCTTGCTCTTTGCGCCCCAATATCCCTTCGCACTCTTTAATACTTTATTTCTTCTCTTGCGCGTTGCAACTGCGCCCTTTATTCTTGCCATGCTCTTATGCCTCCTTTGCTTCTGCCATCACTTTGAAATCATGCGTCTGACGTTCTGTGCGAGCGCCTCATTCATGACGGTTCCAGTGCGAAGATGTCTCTTGCGCTTCATATCCTTCTTGCCGAGCTTATGGCGATGACCGCTGTGATTCATTTTCACCTTGCCCGTTGCCGTGAGTGAAAATCTCTTGGCAGATGCCTTGTGGGTCTTAATCTTTCCCATAACAAAAATCTCCTTTTAAATTGAATTTTAAAACTGCGTTTTGCGCGGCAGTGTGATACCTATTGGCATCATAAGCCGCACGCTGTTATTCCTCGCCGCCGACGGTGGCGTCCACTACAGTCTCAGCCGGAGCCGCAGTCTCTGCCGCTGGCTTCTGCTTTTCAGACTTTTCGGGCTTCTTCTTTATCGGATTGATTTGCAGCGTCATACGTCTGCCGTCAAGCACAGGACGCTTGTCGGCGGTGCCGTATTCGCGGCAAAAGTCCTCGAATCTGTCGAGAAGGTCGCGTCCGAGCTTCTGGTGAGCAAGTTCGCGTCCCTTGAATCTCAAAACAACTCTCACCTTGTTTCCCTCAGAGAGAAACTTGAGTGCGCGGTTCGCCTTTGTTTCAAAATCGTGATTGTCGATTTTGCATGAAAGCTGTACTTCCTTGATTTCGACGACCTGCTGATGTTTTTTCGCTTCCTTTTCCCGTTTGTCGCGCTCGTAGCAAAACTTCCCGTAGTCCATTATCTTGCACACGGGGGGATTTGCGTTCGGAGACATGAGCACGAGATCAAGACCGCTTGAATACGCGAGATTTTTCGCGCTTGAAAGCGACATTATCCCAAGCTGTTCCGTCTCCCCGATTACACGCACGCTGCCCGATACACGAATCCCGTCGTTAATCTGATAATCCTTGCTGCTGCTGTTTGCCATTTAACCTCCGTTGGGTACAAGCGGATTTTATCCGCAGTTTAAAAGTTGCCATAAAAAAGCGGGGGAATCATTCCTCCGCAAAGCAAGCCCACAGCGTGTGTGGGGTAATCACCCAAGGGGTGAGCTTTTAACCACGATGCCAAAGCGTACGGTGGACGAATGAGCGCCTCTTCTTTTTACATTGCGGATTATATCACATTGCTTTCGCCCTGTCAAGTGGTTTTCAAAAAAAATTTTTGTTTTTTTCGGGCGTGAAATATTTTTTTGCTGAGGCGGCTGCCTTAATCGATTTTTTAAGCGGATTGCTGTATATTCGAGATCATTATGTATAGCGGGGGTAATGAAAAAATGCCGTTTTTCGCGGTTTTATATAGTCGGAGGGCAAAAATCCGCTCATTTTTTGTTATCCACTTGACATTTGCGTTTTATGGGCAATACGACGAAAAACCATGTGAAAAATCGTGAAAATTGACTATGTACAAATCGTTCGCTGTGTGATATAATAACGTTCGCCGTGAGTTTACAGGTCCAAAGTTAAATTCAACGGACAAGCCGTTTTTCTGTCGGAGATATATCAAGCTTATGATATCTCCTCTTGCCGACGAAAAGCGGCTTTTGATTTACCTCACGTCAAAAAATTTGATATCACCCGACGCTTTTGACCTTTTGGTGTGGACAAATTCAGCTTTATGGTGTATAATAAGGGGTGATATATTCAAAAATAATCTGTCCTTAACGGAGGAGATACATAGATAACGACATGACGGACATATTTGAATCTGATCTTGATTTATTTGAAATACCCGTAATACCGCTGAAGGGGTCGGTGGCGTTCCCGTCAATTCCGATTTCCCTCTCGATTGAGCGCGAGCGCTCAATTGCATCGTGCGAAGAGGCGGTGAGCAGCGGAACAATGATTTTTTTAGTAGCACAAAAGGACCCCATGAAGGATGAACCGAAAAAGAGTGACCTTTTCCCCATCGGATGCGCGGCGCGCATAAAGCAAAGCATCAAAACGCCCGACGGTGACGTAAGGCTTTTAGCGGAAGGCGTTTTCAGGGGGCGCATTGTCGGCTTTTCGCACGGGGAAAAATGCGACTTTGTCAAGGTTTCCGCTATCAGACCTGACCTTTCCGAGGAGATGAGGATACGGCTCAAGCCCGCGATGTTCGCGCTTGTTTCCCTGCTTGGCAAGCGCGCGGCGGGAAAGGCTCACATGCAGGATACGGTTCAAATCGCCTCCGCTCTCTCATCTCCCGATCTTCTCGCAGACTATATCGCTGCAAGCGTTTTTGTCCGCTGGGAGGACAAGCAGGAAATCCTTGAGGAGACCGATCCCGAAAAGCGTTTATCGCTTGCGTATTCGCTTCTTCTCGAAGAGTCCGAGGCGCTTGACACCGAGGAGGAAATTGCAGCCCGTGTTCGCGAATCCATGGGTGACTCGCAGCGCGAGCATTATC
>JAJQHI010000131.1 GCA_021199825.1 Bacillota bacterium | reverse complement strand
ATATAGGCTGTGGAGTCAAATATTTCTCACAGGATGCGGTTATCAAGCTGGCGTCCCGCGCCGGCATTCGGCTTGACAAGAGCTTATCACCCGCGGAAAAGCTCAAATCGGTGCAGACTCTTGTGGAGGCACACGACCCCGCGGCAAAGGCGGTTTATTCCTCGATAGGAACATATCTCGGTCATACGCTCGCCTATTATTATGACCTCTACCGCTGCCGCCATGTGCTTCTTTTAGGTCGAGTAATGAGCGGTGTCGGCGGCGACATTATACTTGACGAATGCAAAAGAGTGCTTCACGATGAATATCCGGAAACTGACGGCAAGCTCTTCCCCGCACTTCCCGATGAAAAATTCAGGCGCGTCGGGCAGTCGGCAGCTGCAGCAAGTCTGCCCGAAATAAAGAAAGAGGAGGCGTGACTATGCGCATTGTAAACGCGAAGGTCTTTATTGACGGCGCATTTGTCGATGGAGGCGTTGAGTTTGACGACAAAATCATCGCGGCAGGCGCTGATGTGTCGGGTGTGGGCGATATTGACGCTGACGGACGGTATGTGATTCCGGGGCTTATCGATATTCACACTCACGCCGCAATGGGAGAGGACGCGAGCGACGGCAGCACCGAGGGAGTTGAGGTGATGTCGCGTTATTACGCGGCGGGAGGCGTTACATCGTGGTGTCCCACAACAATGACACTCAAGGAACCAGTTCTTTCGCGCGCTATGCGCGCTATAAGAGATTTCAAGCGCCCGAATGACGGCGCGAAGGTCGCAGGGATAAACCTTGAAGGACCGTTTCTCTGCTATTCAAGGCGCGGCGCTCAGGCGGCGGAAAATCTTCACGCGCCCGATGCTGATATGTTCATGAAACTTAATGAAGCAAGCGGCGGGATGGTGCGTCTTGTCACCGTTGCGCCCGAAGAAAAAGGCTCGCTTGATTTTATAAAAGCGGTATGTCACTTTGCCGCGGTATCAATCGGTCATACGGACGCGGACTATGACACGGCAATGGCGGCTTACGGTGCCGGTGCCTGTCATACTACGCATTTATATAACGCAATGCCGCCGCTTCATCACCGCGCCCCCGGAGTTATCGCCGCGGCGTCCGACGCAGGAGCGACAGTGGAGCTGATTCCCGACGGACTTCACGTTCACCCGTCCGTCGTTAGGCTTACGTATCGCCTTTTCGGTGATAAAACGGTGATGATTTCCGATTCTCTGCGATGTGCGGGAATGCCCGACGGAGATTACACTCTCGGCGGTCAGCCTATAACAATGAAAGATGGGAAAGCGACGCTTTCAGGTACGGATACATTGGCGGGTTCGTCAATTCACTTAATGGAAGGGCTTCGCCGCGCCGTGTCATTCGGTGTTCCGCTCGAAGCCGCCGTCACCTCGGCGACGCTTTCGCCCGCGCGTGTCATCCATAAAGACAACGAAATTGGAAAAATCGCAAGCGGGATGTGCGCAGACCTTGTCGTTCTCGACGAAAATCTGCACGTCTGCGATGTCTATATTGACGGGAAGCTGTTAAACCGCGAGACAACTGCGGCTAAATAAAGGAAAGGAGCAATCAGATGAGAATTATTCGTGCAAAGGATTACGATCACATGAGCCGTCAGGCGGCAAACATCATATCCGCGCAGGTCATTTTAAAGCCCGACTGCGTGCTGGGTCTTGCGACGGGAAGCAGTCCCATAGGCACATACCGCCAGCTTATCGAATGGTACAAAAAGGGCGATATCGATTTTGAAAGGGTACGTACCGTCAATCTTGACGAGTATGTGGGGCTTGGATGTTCGGATGAGCAAAGCTACACACGATTCATGCGCCGAAACCTTTTTGACAGCATAAATATCGACCTGGCGAATACACATATTCCAAACGGAAAAAATCCCGACGCAAAGAGCGAATGCGACCGTTATGACAGTGTAATCCGCACCCTTGGCGGAATTGATCTGCAGCTTTTGGGGCTTGGTCCTAACGGACATATAGGCTTTAACGAGCCGGGTGAATGCTTTCAGAAGGGAACGCACATGGTAGCACTCTCAAGCGAAACAATCAGCGCAAACAAACGATTTTTCGAGGCGGAATCAGACGTTCCGCGATTTGCGTACACGATGGGAATCTGCGACATTATGCAGGCGCAGCGTGTGGTGATGGTCGTTTCGGGCGCGGCTAAGGCAGATATTGTGAAAGCGGCGTTTTTCGGACCCATCACACCTAAGGTTCCCGCTTCGGTTTTGCAGCTTCACCGTGATTTTACATTAGTCGCCGATGAGGACGCGCTGTCGATGATATAAAGCGAATGCATTGATACACTCGAAAACGAATTATGGCTAAGTATATTCTCGCTGAAGAAGATACCGAGTTTGTACTGAAGAAGAATACCTGACATCTGAAACAAAAGTAAAAAAACAACCGGTTATCACACTACGCTTAGCAGTGGAATAATCGGTTGACTTCTTATGCCATGAAATCTCACGAGGTATAATTGCCTCATGGCTGTTCTCCACATAATATTGAGGCACAATGCCTTTATTCGCAACGCGCTTTTTGTAAGAAAACCGGTTGTTGCTGTTTTCTGAAGGAGCGCATCACCCATATACTTTTCATTTATCAATATTCTTCGAAGCGTACTTGAGGGTGATTGTCTCGCAACTAAGGGCAACACAATCACAAACGAATCGGACCAGTCCTACGTCTTTCCCTCAACGGGCGGCACGGGTACGCTGATGTACACCATTGTTGGCGTTGCCCTTTATGGCATCGCCGGAGGTGCATATGCGCTTCGCCGAAAAAGGCGTGAGTAAGAAGCTGGATAATAAAATATCTCTTAAAAATGTTGCAGGAGAGGTGGATGTTTTCTCACATACTCAATACAGCATATCGGACGATTGCGTCTGCAAGACTGTCCCATTTTCGATAAGGTCGATTTACATAGAGCCGGATGACATAGACGTGAGCAATACCGCCACATTTGTATGGGAAATCAAATAAGAACCGCACGTTTTGATAGTTTAAAATAAAAATGGGCTGTCAAAGATATTTTTCAGAACTGACAGCCCTATTTTTGTGTTTTTTCAACGATTGCAACCGATTTTCCGAAAACAACGCCGTGAAGAAAGAGAAACTTTGGGAAAATCAGTTCATATTTTATCGCGTTTGCGAATGATGCGCTTCACCTTTTCAAGAGGAAGAGGCGCCTCATCTCGCGTAAAATGATCAATCCCAACAATACGCACGGCTGCTTCATGATTGCCCTTTCCGGCAGGAACAATCACGACATCCCCAACTTCAAGAGAATCATCTTCGGTTATATAGTAATATGTTTTTCCACCGTCCTCAAAGATAACACTGCAGAAAATCAATTCATTTATTTTACGAGGCAGTTTGGAATATATTGATGAATCGAATATTTCATTTGCATTGTGGCAATCCATAAAATTCTGCACATCGTCAATGAAACACTCGTAGTCATTCGGCAAGCCATTTTTATCGAAGGTGCCGTTTAAAATCTTTTGGGTCCCGCTTTTGTAGTCGATGGTGATTGTATAATCTTTACCGTTTATCGGATCATAAAGTGAGTATTCTTGGTTTGCTATGATATTTGTGAGAAGCTTTTTCTCGTTCAGTTCGTCTATAAAGTATGAATCCCCCAATTCATCCAATAAAGTAGAGATATCTCCTTGTACACAGTACTTCCTGCTGACAACACACCTCGTACCTATTTTTTGTACAAATTCCAATGTCTCTGTATTTCTGTCAATTATCAAGGTCTCGGAGTAGTCCCGTGACACATATTCTATGGTTTCACTGAACGGGTTTTTCGACTTTGCCCTCGTAACACGATGATAAGAGAGAGCAATTCGCATAATTGTATCAGTTTTTTTGTTGTCGTTAGCTATAAATTGATTTTTCATATTCGTCTTGCCACACACTGATTATAAAGATCAGTCCCATCTATTGCATATCAGTGCTTCAGCAGTGCAAAAGGATAGAGCTGATTTTGACCTTTCGGTGTTTCACTGTCGGGATGCCTCCACATCAAATTTTTGCTGAATTTCATATCTTTTTTCGGCATATGAGCTTGCCTCCATGTTTTTTATGATAATTGACAGATGAAATCGCCTGTTATATTGCTCAAGTTTCAATGCACTTGCCCTTCCTTTGATTCCATTGTGGTCACCTTTCATCGTTCAAAACGGGCAGGCGCGATTATTCGTGTATATTATATCATTTATGCCGCCAAAATACAACTTTTTGATTGTTGTTTATCCGGAATGCGTTGGTGATTATCATAATTTTAATTGCGCAATTAATCGGTGACGTACGCATTCCGTCGGCAAAGCTTTCTGATAAACGCCCAAAAAAAGTGCCCGTCGGGAAGGACTCCGATGGAGGCTATTTTTTGTGTTGTGTGTGTTCGAGGCGGTTGTTCACTGAATTATGTTCTGATTTTTCAGGGTGCTTCCCCATACAGCAAGCTCTGTAAGAATCGGAATTAGAGAACGAACGGAATCTGTGATTTCATACTCTACACGAATCGGCACCTCCATGTATTCTGTTCTTTTTACA
>JAJQHI010000092.1 GCA_021199825.1 Bacillota bacterium | reverse complement strand
CATTTATCATATATACGGCTCTCAGCTTTGCGATGAAGCTGATGGGAAAGCGTCAGATTGGAGAATTTCAAATATCAGAGCTTATAACGACTCTTCTTTTGTCCGAGCTCGCATCCCTCCCGATGACAGACCCCGACATTCCGCTTTTATATGTTGCCCTGCCCGTAATGCTCATCATATCAATTGAGGTGATAACCTCATTTATAACCTTCAAAAGCGTCCGTGCGCGAAAGCTTATTGTCGGCAAGCCCTCAATTCTCATAAGCCGCGGCACACTCCGTCAAAAGGAGCTCTCCCGCCTGCGAATGAGCGTCAGCGAGCTGCTCGGTCAGATGAGACAATGCGGAATATCGGACATTGCGGATGTCGAATACGCCATCGTTGAGGATGACGGAAGAGTATCCGTATTCCCAAAGCGCGACAAGCGCCCGCCTAAAATCGACGAAATTGACAGCACGGGAGCCGTCGCAAGCTCACCTGAAACGGGCATAGCGTACGCCCTCATCGTTGACGGCAAAATTATAAGGGAAAACCTTGCCGCATCGGGGCGTGACGAAAAATATATCAGGCAGGAGCTTGCCTCAAGAAAAATAAAGGCGCGAGATGTAATGCTTTTAACAGCCGACGACGCCGGCAATGTCAACCTAATCAAAAAGGAGACGGGCAAATGAAATGCTTCATATTATCTCTCTTAATCTTAGCGGTAATCTTCACCCTTTCAGCTGTGACCTCATCCGCATCAATTAAGGTTCTCACAGAGCTTCACGAGCTGGCGCTCACCTCATATGACGCCGAAAACAGCATGAGAGCCAATTTAACCGAAGAGCTCCGCGAAAGGTTTGAGGCTGGCAAATTTACACTTTCAATCTCCCTTTACGGCAACGACCTGAAGGATGTTGCCGACATGACAATAGTGCTCGCGGAGCTGTGCCGCGGCGAATATGAGGAAAGCGAATACAGGGTCACCTGCAGTCTTTTGATCGATGAGCTTGAAATGCTGAGGGGCAAGCTCACTGTATCCCCTGAAGGGGTTTTATGATACGTTTTTTTATCTGAAAATCCCGCCGTCGGCACCGTATATTTCGCACCTCATAATATCATACCTGTCGCGTCCGGGCGCAATATCGTCACCGTACCCGATAACATCCTTGAGCGCCGTCACAACATATTCGGGGTTGAGGTAATGCTCAGGGTCAGCAAACAGCACCACGTCAACCGTCATGTGCCTCTTTCCCTCAGCCGTGTCAAGCTCCGATACACTGAAGCTCTTGATAAACTGCCGGATATCACATTCGCTCTCTCCTGATTTTGAGCGCTTCATCACAATCATCGGCTTGCCGAACGCTTCCCTTGCCGACTCATCCGCGCCGTCAAAAAGAGCGGACGAATAAAAGTCAATTCTGTATTCGGCAAAAGCAACGCTGCGGAATTTGGTGTTCGGCTCATATACATCGAGAATTTCAATTTCACTCGGAGCCTCGCGAAGCAGCGACTCCTTGATTTTTTGTAAATCCACATCACCCCACACCTTGAAATCCACAAGCTCACACACGCTCTCCGTTCCCACAGAAAGCGGAAGCGCAAATACGAGCTTAGGCTTTGGGTTGAACCCCTCGGTATAGTAAACGCCGACATCGGCTCTGACAACAAGCCTGGTCATCGTTCTCATAAGGTCAAGATGAGATATAAATTGAAGCGACCCGGTCTTGGTAAATCTCACTCTGACAGGGTTCGGAGTGAGCATATCACCCGACATCCTTACGCCTGACGTTTCGGACACAGTATTTCACCTCCATATTTATTTGCGCCGCAACCGCTGCATCTTTCACGGCAGTTGCGTGACGGGCGGCTGATTTTCGACAGCTCACGCTCGCGTGCAAGAAAGCGCTTTTCAACGCCGCAGTCAATTACGTCCCACGGCAGCACCTCACCCGAATCCCTGTCACGCGCCGTATAAAAGAGGGGATCAATTCCTGCTCTGCGGAATGCCTCGCTCCACATTTCATATGAAAAGCACTCATCCCATGCGTCAAAGCAGGCACCCAGCTTATGAACCTCAAGCAATGCCTTTGAAAGCCTTCTGTCACCCCTTGCGAGCACAGCCTCAATAAACGACACGTCCGAGTCGTGGAAATGATATATTATGCGTCTGTCGCGAATGCTGTCGGAGAGCAGCCTTTGACGGCGCATGAATTCCTCGCGGGAGACCTGCGCCTCCCACTGAAACGGCGTAAACGGCTTCGGAATGAAGCATGCTGTCGAAAGTGTCACCTGAGGGGGACGTTTTTTGTTTCGGTTCTCAGTCTTATAATATTCGTCTATTATTTTTTTAGCAAGCTCCGCTATGCCGACAATATCCTCATCCGTTTCGGTCGGAAGCCCTATCATGAAATAAAGCTTGACCTGCGATTTGCCCGCGGCAAACGCTATGTGAACGGCGTTCAAAATGTCCTTTTCATAAACGTTTTTGTTTATCGCGTCGCGAAGCCTCTGCGTTCCAGCCTCAGGTGCAAACGTAATGCCCGACGAGCGAACGGTGCTTATCTTTTTCATAAGCTCCTCAGTGAAGCTGTCCGCACGAAGTGAAGGAAGCGAGAGCGATATTTTGCTCTCATCTGTCCACTTGATAAGCGCGTCCGTCAGCTCATCAACGTGCGTATAGTCGTCAATCGCAAGGGACGTGAGCGATATTTCGTCGTATCCCGTATTTTTGTACATTTCCTCAGCTTGACGGCAAAGAGTATCGACTTCCCTGTCTCGCACGGGTCTGTATATCATACCCGCCTGGCAGAATCTGCACCCGCGTATGCATCCGCGGAACACCTCAAGCATAATTCTGTCCTGAATCACCTCGGTATAAGGCATAACGGGCTTCACCGAAAAATATGAGGTATCAAAATTGTGTATTATGCGTTTTTCAGCGCGTGCGGGTACCTTTTCGTCCTTTGGTATAATGCTTTTAACGGTTCCGTCCTCGTTATATTCAACCGAATAAAGCGAGGGCACATAAAAGCCCACAAGCTCAGTTGCAGCCGCGTAGAGAAAAGCCTCCTTTGTGTAGCGCCCCTCATCCTTCATCCTGACGTAAAGCGCCGCCAGTTCGGGAAGCGCCTCCTCGCCCTCTCCAATCGAGAAAATATCGAAAAAGTCCGCCACAGGCTCAGCGTTATACGCGCAGGGACCGCCTCCAATGATAATCGGAGCGTCCTCACTGCGCTCGGATGCCAAAAGCGGAATGCCTGCCAGCTCAAGCATCATCAAAACATTCGTGTAGCACATTTCATATTGAAGCGTAAACGCCACAATATCAAATTCCGATATAGGGTCGCCGCTTTCATGCGCCATAAGGGGAATATCATATTTGCGCATCATGTCAGCCATATCGCCCCAAGGCGCGTAGACGCGCTCGCACCACACGTCGGGATTTTCATTGAGAGAGCCGTAAAGCAGCCTCACGCCGAGATTCGACATTCCGACCTCGTATGTATCCGGAAAGCAGAATGCCCACCTGCACTTTATCTTATCTTTGTCCTTAATCGTTTGATTTCGCTCGCCGCCCGTGTATCTCGCGGGCTTTGATACTTTTTTCAGTATACTGCCGTATTTTTTATAATCCAAGGGAAGCCTCCATATAGTTGTTGAACATGCAAAGGAGGTCGAGATTCAGCCCGACCCCGCTTTGAATTCATATTATATTGCCGCTCAAATCAAAGACAGCGATATTATGAGCATAGGTATCATCCACACAAGCTGGTATATAACAATCGACAGTGATGAGAGCGTCAGCGCACCAAACAAAATAGAAAGTGTCGCTATTAAAAGGCTCACAAAAATCGATATTACAACAATCATTGTGTTTACCGACCTTACATGAATAATCTTCTCGCACATACCAATTAAAGACAGCAGCGACTTTGCCGACTTTTTGGAGATAAGTCCGCTGCGAATGTCCTCTGATACCTTGAGCCTGTCATCAATCGATGTGCATCTTATATTCTCAAAGGATATGCCTTCAAATCAATCTGTCTACCGAGAAATTCCTCCGTGATATTCGGGTCAAACGTGCGTATACCGACAAAAAGTCCGTTTTTGTCAAGCTGCTTAAGTGTGCTCTCGAAATCAGGCGACACTGTATATTTGACAAGAATACGTGCGGTGAATTTTCCGTTGAGCACCATATACATGGCGCTGACCGCCGGTCCGAACTCCTCATCCGCGTGAAGCTTCAGCTTGCGCGGAATCCTTCTTCCCTCGCGCTCAAGCACCTCAAGGGAGCCAATCACGACAAAGTTTCCGTTCACCTGCGCCTCAATAAGTCCGGGCATACACCTCATAAGCGTAACATCATCCGAATGACCTATATCCTTGGTTGCGCGGGCAAAGAGGTCTGAAAGCGGTCCGCCCGTTGTACAGAATACGCTTGCGGCATAATAAAATACTCTGTCAATTCGCACGTTGTCGAACATATTGATCTCAAGTACGCTAACACCGCCCGCACCGAATACATTCGTGTCGTCAAATGATATGACGGCAGCGTCTGAATATTCGTCTACAGACGCTTCTCCGATTATAGCGCCTCCG
>JAJQHI010000101.1 GCA_021199825.1 Bacillota bacterium | reverse complement strand
TTTATATATATTTTTTATTTATTCTTCCACTACCCATTTCACCCAACCCACGCCTGTCAAAGCCCCCATCAAAAATGTTTTTGGGGGGGCTGGGGGTTTTTTTAAAAACGCCCCCTGCTCAACTTCCCCTTTGGTCATTCCCTATAAATACTTTCGCATTCGCTCAATGCTCGCATTCTCAAAGGATATAAGCTCGGAACAGAGCTTATACGCGTCAGTTTCATCCGATATGCGGGACTGACCGTGAGATGCCTGATTTTGAGCGCGGGTTATCGAGACAATATCAGCCTCGCTGCCGCGTATCATAAGCTCCGCTATATGAGACGCGGACGAATCGATTATTGTTTCGGCGGCAATTCCCGTCTTCGCGGCGACGATTTTCGATTTTTTCTCATCCTCCGCCATGCAGCCGTATGAAGTCAGCCCTGCCTGCGCGCGTGTCCTGAAATCGCCGTAGCCGTTAAGCTGTGTCGTCATGTCACGCTTGAGCATATCATTTTTGACCTTTGGCATAAGCGCCAAAATCGATTCAGTGCCCATGCCTGAGCTTCTGTAAACCTCGGAGTACATCTCCGCGTCAGGTGTATTCATAAAAAAATCTGTCCTCTCACTGCAAATTGTCACGGCGAATTTGTTCCGCATGATTAGTTTGCGCTGTGAGAGGGCAAAGATTCATGTTAAATTTTGGTTTTTAGATTTCGCTGCCGATTATGGACTCAAGGATTGTGAGAACGCTTGAAATCGGTATAGCGTATCCCATTCCCTCGATCTCAGTCGATGAAAGCTTTGCGGTATTGATGCCGATAAGCTCGCCCGACATATTGAAGAGCGCGCCGCCTGAGTTTCCGGGATTTATAGCCGCGTCTGTCTGAATGTATGTTGCCTCAGTACCGTCGCTGCTCGATACGGTCCTGTCAAGCGCGCTTATGATACCGTATGTCACGGACTGACCGTAACCGAGTGCATTTCCGATTGCCACAACCTCATCACCGACAACCATTTCATCGGAGCTTCCTACTGCGGCAACCGCAATTGATGAGAGTGTGTCAGATGAAATATCGTCTTTTGCGACCATTATAACTGCGATGTCAACATCCTCGTCCGCGCCGCAGAGGACTGCCTCCGATGTTGTGTCGTCAACGAATGTCACCGACAGCGTTGTTGCGTCCTCTACGACATGGTAATTTGTAACGATGTATATATATTCGTCAGTCTCTTTGATTATGACTCCCGATCCGACGCTTGTCGTTTCCTCAGTCTGAATGCCGCTTCTGCTGTTCCTGCCGTGTGAGCCTCCGAAATAGCTCTCTACCTCCTGAACGGATACGTTTGTCACGGCAACGACTGACGGCAGACCCATCGCGGCAATTTCCGAGACAGTGTACTCCGTATCGGTATTGGTTTTTTCTGCGGCTTCCGTTTCATCTGCCGTCGCTTCAAGGTCTGTGGCGGATGCTGATGCCGACTCGTCGTCAGCATATGTCAAGGACGAAATGCCTGACGACGCATCCCCGCTTGAAGCTGTGTCCTCGCTCGCCGTCGTCACGCTTGCCGACTCGTACTCCTCAGCATCGTACTCCGTCAGCGCTCCGTTTACATAAGAAAACGTGACCGCCGAAACGCTGCCGAAGAGCAGTGCCGCCAGCGTCAGCGACGTGAATTTTTTAACAAAGCGACCGAACGCCCTGCGCTTCTTTGTCTTTTTCCCTTCATAGGGCACAAGCCCTCTTGTCTCACTGCTGCGATTGTAATTGTCGTTATACATGATATACCCTCCATCGATTTTATTTAGCCGCGAACTGTCTTGTTCTTGACCGTACATACAGCTTTGCTGTAACATACAGCTTTGCTGTATACACAGTATAATCGATGGAACTTATGTCAGGTTAAAATTTTTGATGAAAGTTTGCGAACGCTGACCGAATAGTTTGTGACCTCGCAGCTCACGGTTGCATCACATTTGCTTCAGATTCGCACTCCGCTTTCACAATTCTCCGTTTTGGATTCACGGAAGCGTCACAGTGAATAGGATTGACTTTTCATCCTCCGTAGAGGCGCAGATTTTGCCCTTATGAGCCGACACTACCGCCTTGGCAACGGAAAGCCCAATGCCGTGACCGCCTGTTTTGCTGTTGCGCGAAGCGTCAGCCCGGTAGAATCTTTCAAAGAGGCGGTCCAAATTATCTCTGTCAACGTGATCAGCCGTATTATACACGGTCAAGACCACGCCGTGCGCGCCGCACCGCTTCAAATCAAGCACAATTCTGCCGCCGTCAGAGGAATACTTCACGGCGTTGTCAAGCAAAACATTCACAAGCTCGCGCAGCGATTTTTCGTCACCTGTATATGAGATGCCCGGCATTACGTTTATGATAAGCTCTTTTCCCTCGTGAATTGCCACGGAGTTAAAAGACTCCGCCGTCTCCAGAACGACATCCGACAGCGGGAACTCAAGCATTTCCGCTCTTATGCCGCTGCCCTCCTCCATTCGGGAGAGGTATATGAGTTCGTTTGTAAGATCCTTGAGCCTTTTCGTTTGAATATGAATGTCCTCAAGCCATTCGCTCTCGCCAACGTCCATCTCAAGCACGTCGGCATCCGCCTCAATTATCGTTATCGGCGTCTTTATCTCGTGACCCGCGTCCGTGATAAACTGCTTTTGCTTTTCGTAGCTGTCAGCTATAGGCTTCGCTATACGGCTTGAAAAAATAAATATCAGGACAAAACCCCCTACAAACGCCAAAAGCATCACAAGCGCCGTAGTGATGAAATTCGACCAGAATGATTCAAGGCTGCTTCCGCAGTCAAGAAAAGCTATTAAATATCCGCCGTCATCGTCATCGGCGACCGCGAATCTGTAGTCATATATAAAGCCCCTAATCCTGCCCGATTCGTAAACTGATGCGGCATATTCATCGGCGATATCACCGTCAACCGCGGCTATCCTTTTTATGTTGTGAGACAGCACCTCACCGCCTGAATCCAATGAAACAGAAAAATAGCGAAGCTCATAAGGGCGCTCCGCCTCATCATCGGGTTTTGTATGACCTTCCGGCTTGCTCGGCGATTTTTCGCCGTCGCTCAAGTCAAGCGACACCGCCCCGGCGCTTTTACCGTCCGTGCTGTCTCCGCTTTCAGGCTCCTCGCTGCCGTCAGTATTTGAGTCAGGTCTGCTGTAGTCACCGGATATGCCGGGCATATACACACCGCCGCCCTCAATTATAAGCGCTAACGTATCGTCCGCCTCCTTCAGTATAGAGGTGTAGCTTATAATCATGGCGGTGAGCAAAATCACAGCCATCACCGCGGCAAATGATACCATTGCCGCGGCGACGATTTTTATGCGAAGCTTTTTCAGCATAATTTATTGCTGCTCTGTTTCCTCAGTCTCAGTCTCAGTTTCCGTCTGACCGACTGCCGGGGTCATGTCGGGCAAATCATCAACGGATGTCAACGGCTCACCGTCATTAAGTATCACGACACCGTCGATAATTTTCTTCTTTTTCTGAGGATATGCCACCTCTCTGGGTGAATCAGCGCCAATAGCGTCGTTAGGATTGAGGAACTCAAGGCAGTATCCGACGCTGCGCGTTGCGCGAATTGTGATATTCGCGTTAAGAGCCTTGAGCTTGCGGCGAAGGTATGAGACGTAAACCCATACGACGTTCATTTCAGAGCTGCTGTCAAGTCCCCAAATTTTCTCCATAAGCTTATCCGTTGGGAGAACCGTGTCCGTATTCGCAATCAACAGCTCCATCATCTGATATTCCTTATTCGCAAGCCTGAAATATCCGGAGGGCGTTGAGAGCATATAGTTGCCGCGGTTAAGCGTAACATTGCCGTAACGGAGCGTCTGGTCGGGCTTTTCTATTGCGGGTCTTGTCATCGCACGTATGCGGGCAAGAAGCTCCTTCACCTCAAACGGCTTTGTAAGATAGTCGTTTGCACCGCTGTCAAGTCCCAAAACTATGTCATCAACCTCAGATCTTGCCGTCAAGATGAGCACAGGCACACGATTTCCGTTTTCTCTGATAGTTCTGAGTACCGTAATTCCGTCTACTCGCGGAATCATTATGTCCAAAATAACTCCGTCATAATCACCCACGCGCAGATAAGCAAGCGCTTCCTCACCGTCATATACCGCATCGACGGAATAAGCGTTCTTTTTGAGTATCGCCACGATTGCTCTCGACAGCGATCTTTCGTCTTCAACAAGTAAAAGTCTCATGCTACTCACCTCATGTTTATTAAAGTGGTTCTGCGATTAAAAATCACATTCGCCATCTTTTTCGATTTTAATTGTGTATGCCTCAGACGCTCTAAACATACCTTTAATTTTCCAGCCAGAAATTATTAAATATTGGGCGCAGGGTGCGTCATATGTCAATTTCGGTGATTGAACACATAAACGACAGCGCTTCTGCGCCCGATAATTCAAAATCAGAACTTTCTTCCCGATGAGCTGCTGCGTCCGCGGCTCTTTGACTTATTGAGGATTCCCATCAGGTCATCAAATTCATCGTCGGAATAAGTCTCATCCCCGCTCGCCGCAGGTGCCTCTTCAGACTCCTCAGCGGGCTTTTCCGCGGGAGTGCGGGCTGCCTTGAGATTCTTCCACTGTGA
>JAJQHI010000075.1 GCA_021199825.1 Bacillota bacterium | reverse complement strand
TCTCTTTCCTTCATTCTTTTTGATTTGTCCGATTTGATATTGACATTAGCAGATTATTGATAGAATAATGTGCTTATATGACATGAAAAAGCCGTCATCAAAACGGTGACGACCTTTTCATGGTTGTTATATGCTTACGACAGTGCTACAAGAGATCCGAACATATCCTCGTTTTCGCGAAGCTTTGTATCGTTTCCGATGACGCAGAGAACGCTGTCCTCAAGCGTCTTTTCGACAAGCTCTGCTGCATCCTTGAGCTGAGACGTTGTAACATTGAGAATTTCATCTCTCGTTTTCTGCAAATCCTCGGTTGTGACACCGCGCAGGTACGCTGAGAACGATACGCTCTTCTGAGTGCGGGGTGTGCGAGGCTGGTCAACATCAGATATCGTGCCGATTATGAGCTTTGTAAGCTCCTCATCGGACAAAGAAAGCGAACGGATAAATTCCGGCGTTTTCTTGTAAACCTCATCCGTGTTTTTGAGCTGAGGGTCACGATATGAATGGAAGCCGAGGATTCCATCGTTTTGGCTGAAGGAGCATCCCTGACCATATGCACCGCCCTTAACGCGAATCTCCTGATAGAGATAATCGATGTTGAGGGACGATCTGAGAACGTCAAGCGCACCTGAATACTCAAAGCCTTTCTTTGCAAAATCCCCGACACGGGCAACATACTGAACCTGAATCGGCATCATGAGTCCTTCATTCTTTACTGTAGGCTCAAGAATCATTTCGCCCGATGCTTTTTCGCATGTGTAAAGCGATGCGACAAGCTGTGGGAGGGACTGTTCAAGCTCTTTCTCACCTTCAGCGTCAGACGCATATGAGACTATGAGATTTTCGGGTCTGTACATATACTGAAGCGCCTTTTCAAGGCTGTTGGCAATGTATTCGTAATTATTGTCGTAGTCCTCCATAAGAGCTTTCAGCGTCATATATGCGTCAATTCCCGACTCCTTTTCCTCAAAGAGAGATGTGCGCATGATATACGACTTTGCGCGTTCAAGTGCAAATCGGTTGCCGCTTGAGCCGAATCTCGTGAGCTTTCCTGAAAGGTGCTCTGTTATGATATCATAAAGGCGCTTTTTGTCGTGAATTTTGGACGAGGAAAGAACCTCGCCGACAAGCTCCATTGCGTATGAAACCTTGTTTGAAAGAGCGCTGAAACTTACATTCGAATAAGGCACAAACTTGTCATGCTGCCCGAAGAGGTGTATGGCTCCGCATGAATATGAAATTCCGCCTGTGTTGATTCCTATATCATTGGAAAGCTCAAAATATGAGTGCTTTGACGTATCGACCGAGCCGAGTATATTTCTCAAAAGTCCGACAAACGGTATGAGCTCTGTAGGTATGCTCTCCGTACGAAACATAAGCTCACAGTATGTAATTCCGTTCGTGTTCACGTCGTGATATACGGCGGGAATGCCTGCGAGCGTTTTTTCCTCGTTCGTATACGCTTTCGATTTTTTGTCGATGTCCTCGCGCGTAATTGAAGGAATGCAGTTGATTTCCTCCTCTGTCGGGGGTGCGGACTGATATTCGCGCAGATGCTTGGTCGATGCGACAATTGCGGCAACCTCTTCTTCAGAAAGAGATGCCTTATATGCAGCCAGCTTTTCGCGGAGTGCCTCATTTTTGCGGTCAAGAAGTCCGCGTTCAGGCTCAAGCACATAGTGAAGCTCGTGCTTCGACGTGAGAAGATACTGCTCGATAAGTCCCTCAAAATATCCCTCGTCGATTTTCTTTCTCAAATCCTCATATATTTCATTGCGCTTCAGGAAATCGAACGGCTTGGAATCATCGTAAAGCCAGCTTTCAAACGAGGTAATTATGTAAAGCAGTCCTTTTGGCGTGCCTCCAAAGTCAGCCTCGCGCCAGCCGAACTCGTCAGAGTTGATAGCCGACAGAAGTGCGTTTTTGTCAATACCGTTTTTGACCTGCTCGCGCAGAACTCTGTCGATTATCTCGAAGAATTTGTCCTTGTCCTCTGCCTTAGCCTCTTTTGCGATTACGGTGAACATTGGCTGGAGTATTCCGCCCTCATATCCTCCGTAAACCTGATTGCCTATTCCTGCATCCTGCAATGCCTGAAGAAGCGGCGCACCCGTATCAAGAAGCGCTGAGCCGAGAGCTCTCCATGCGCACGTATTATATACGTTTGCCTCACCGGCAAGGGTTGCATATCCGAAATATGTCTTTCCTTCCGTTTTGTCGTCAGCTCCGACAGAATACTTTCCGTATTCCTCGCGCACACCGTCCCACTCCTTCTGCGGCTCGATATGAGAATCAAGCTCTATTATATCGAAGTCAGAAAGATAATTCTCGTCCATCCACGTAAGACGCTCCTCAATATCAACGTCGCCGTAAAGGAAAATATACGAGTTGACGGGATGATAATAGCGCCTGTGGAAATCAAGGAAGTTTTCATACGTAAGATCAGGAATGAAGTCAGGATCTCCGCCCGAATTTACGCCGTATGTATTGTCGGGATAAAGTGCGTGCTGTATTCCCTCATACATAAGCGAGTCGGCGGATGAAAGCGCGCCCTTCATCTCGCTGTACACAACTCCGTTTATCTTAAGCTCATCATCAGGCGACTCAAGCTCATAGTGCCAGCCCTCCTGCTGCATAATCTCAGGACGGGAATATGTGAGCGGATGGAACACAGCGTCGAGATAAACGTGCATGAGATTCTTGAAATCCTTGTCGTTGCAGCTCGCGACGGGGTAAATCGTCTTGTCGGGATAGGTCATCGCGTTCAAAAACGTATTGAGAGAACCCTTGACAAGAGACATAAACGGGTCACGCGACGGGAAATTCTTCGAGCCGTTCAGGACGGAATGCTCCGTTATGTGAGGCACACCTGTACTGTCTGTCGGTGTTGTGCGGAATCCGGCGCAAAATACCTTGTTGTCGTCGTCATTTGAAATGACACAGACACGCGCTCCGCTCTTCTTGTGACGGAAAACGAGCCCACAGCTCTTTATATCGTCAAGATATTCTTCCGTTACAAGCTCATACGCAGGCAGTGCGGAAAGCTCTGCTGATGATTTAATGGTTTTTGACATTTCGTCTCCTTTGAAAAATATAAATTTGAGATACAAAATTAGATACCGGATAAACCGTTTTCGGCTTATCAGTATATGCATATTATAAAGTTAAAAGCTGCGCTTGTCAAGTGGTTTTGCGAGCGCGGCGCAAAAAGCTTATAATGCTATCCTGACTTTTCTGTCATCAGGCGTGCTGAACGTTAAAAACTCCCATTCGCCGTATTCTTTTTTTATTTGTTTCATCTCCCTTCCCATCGCGTACCACGCATCCTTTGAAATTTTAACGTCCACGCCGAATGATACTGTAACGTCCTTGCCGAACTTTATTTTAAAGTCCCCGTCAAATCTGATACCCACACCAAAAAGACGCGCAAAGCTGTAAAATCCCCGCGAGAACAGCAGTACGTTCGGTACCGACAAGCAAAATTCATGCCTTTCTCTCTTAACCTCGATTTTCATTCGACATAAACCTCCAACCGCTCGCCGTAGGAGCTTTCAAGCTCAAATAGCTTGCCGAGTGTACTTTTTTCTACAAGCTCCAGCACCTTTTTCAGGTCAATTCTGCTTCTGAAAGCTTCATTCCCGCCCGATTTTTCATCAGAGAAATTGATATATCCGTCGGCATCGCCGCATTCAACCACGATTTTCAAAAGCGGCATCGGAATATTTGCCGCAATCCTGTCTCCATCAGCCCCAACAAAGCGCACACGAAAAATAAGCCTTTCAAACGGTTTTCGTTTTACTTCGTCCAAAGCTTCAACGCTTTCATTTTTTCTGCCCGACAAAAGCTCGTCAACCGAAATGCCGAATATTGAGGAAAGCTTAGGCAAAAGAGTGATATCAGGGCATGAAATATCGTTTTCCCATTTGCTCACCGCCTGTGCCGTCACACCAAGGCGTTCGGACAGCTCCTCCTGCGTCATTTTGCATCTTTTTCTTGAATCCACGATTCGTGAACCGAGAGTTTCTTCATCCATAACACTGACTCCTTTCAGTTTGATGGGGATATTATAAGCCGTGCAAACCATGAAATAAAGATATCATCGGTTGAAGCTTTGCAATCGTCGGTTGAAAATCAGCTCAACCGTCGGTTGAACCGCGGACATAAGACTTTTTTATGACGTCAGCTTAGCGAGTATAAACCTCCGGATAGTCCGGAAGAGGGTATTCGCTGTCAAGGAAATAATCGGTGTGCGGCGGAATGTTATACGCGACATTCTCCGCGGCAACGCCGCAGCGATACATCGTATTGTGCATGAGTGTATAAATTCTATAATCCGTATCATAATTTGTGAGATAAACGCGCAGATATTTTCCGCTTGACCCCGCAAATACTATCTCCTCGCGCCAGTCACCAAGAAGATCCGCGGAAAGACATGGTGTTGATTTTGTTCCGTTGATTGACGTAACCTTAGAACCCGACAGAACTGTGCCGAGATCATATGAATATACGGTTGTACCGTCAAGACCGCATCTTTCAAGAGCTCCCGTAAACCATGCAGCAAAATTAATGCCTCCTGACCATGAGACCTTTTTCATCTTTGAGAGCTTCTCATTGAGTGTATCATAGT
>JAJQHI010000158.1 GCA_021199825.1 Bacillota bacterium | reverse complement strand
GGATTGACTCGGCTGTGTCCTCGTCATAGCCGTCGTGTGCTGTTTCGTCGAGCATATCAGATATGCTGTGAATGAAGGGATAGTAAAATCCGCGTTAGATATATTCATGAGTTTCGCTCCACTGGTTGAAGTGGTCGTAATTCTGAACCGAGGAATAAAGCTCATCGTCAAAGTAAGAGGGGACGGCACACGCGAAAATAACAATCGGCAGAACCGCCGTTATCACGCGGCACGGGACCCATTTTTCCTTGTGTCTGACAAAGAAGAGGAGAAAGAGTGTCCCCGCGAAAAGCGCTAATATGAGGGCTGTTACCCGCAGGTCAATGAAAAGATCGTAGTGCTGCTCGGAGACCATTGCCGCCGCCTCGCGTATGAGGGTTATATCCTCAAATCTCAATGTGTCGTCGCGAAAGGCGAGAAGGTAGTAATTCGCAAGCGGCAGCACGGATGAAATTATGCCGCCCGTGAGGAAGGAAACCCATGCCCGTCCCGTTATTCCGTAGAAAAGAAACACAAGGACAAAGACGGGGAGTATATTGAAAAGCAGAATCGCGGGAGAGGTGAAGTAGCCGAGAAAGCCGCGCCACGAATAGTCCCCGTGAGCGAAAATCAAAAGGAGCGCGCCCAAGCATATGGAGGTGAGGGCGAGCATTCCGTACTGCCATAAGTAGTAAAGAATCCGCTGACGTCTGCCAGCTTTTTTGTCGGGCTCCGTCTTGAAAATCATTACTCTGTCCCGAAAGCTGCGTTTTTTAGAGGACAATTCCATTTTGCCTCCTTTCAAAGATTTTACTGCTTGTCAAGGCTGTATCTGAAATAATCAAAGTCGGCGTGTCCGCCCGCTGTCTTTGTTGAAAAGCAGGATAGCACGAATCTGTAGCCCATGAAGTGGTCGAGCGTATAGAGCATATGAAGGTCAGCTCCCAGCTTGACCCACTCGCCGTCCTTCTTGATGAAAAACTCGGCAATATCAATGTTGTCATCAAAATTGCAGTGCACCTTTAGCTCCACCGTGCTGCCTGTGAGCGGTACGCGCCCGTATTCCTTTCCGTATCCGCCGTGCTCCTCTCCGACACCTAGCATGACGGCGTAAAGCTGCCCGTCCTCACGCGTCACGCCGACAAAGCCGTAGTTAGACTGAAATGCGGAAATTCCCGCAAAGTCGCCGTCTTTTAGTCCTGAAGCGTCAACGAGTGTTTCAGCCTCGCATATGGGTCCCATGGTTCTTTGACCCAGTGAGTTCTGGGCAAGAGTGACGTTTTTGACGACACGCGCAGTCCTTACACGCAGCCAGCCGGGGCGCTCCTGAAAGCTGACAAGAGACTTATCGGGGATGTGGTTCCACTGCCACGGGGCGGGGAGGGAGTCCTCGTCTGCGTATTCAAACTCATCGCTGCATACGATGGGCGAGTATACATAATCGGGGCGGGTTGATTTTGTTTCGATATAGTGGGGTACCTTGCCGTCAATTCCGAATACCGGCCAGCCGTCCTCCTCGAAGTGCATTGGCACTAGCACGGGGATGCGACCTACAGCGCCGTGGTCCTGAAAGAGCATGGCGTACCAGTCCCCGTCGGGTGTGTCAACTATGCCGCCCTGAGCGACTCCTGCGTTATGGTATCCCATATCGTCGTCGAGTATGTTCGCGCCCACGTATTCCCCGTCAATTTTGTCGGAAAAATAGCAAAGCTCCGTGCGGCGCTTTGAGCCGTAGCGCAGCCAATGAATGGCGAAGACATAGTATTTGCCGTTGATTTTATACATATGCGAGCCTTCAGCGCGGAGCCCCACGTAATCACGGTCGCGGATGATTATCATGTCTGTTCCTCCGGGAAGAGGCTCGGAGAGATCAGGCTTCATCTCGACCAGCCTCAAATCTCCGCCGCCTGAGACGATGAACGGGCGGTCGCCCTCAAAGTAAAGCGAGCAGTCATGGTAAAAGCCCTTGATTTTGCGCTTTTCCCACGGTCCGTTTATGCTCTCTGACGTGAAGAGAAATGATATGTTCTGATTCCGTGTGTCGTTTGCCACGAAGATGACGTAGAATTTGCCGTTATGATGGCGGAGAGTCGCCGCCCACATCCCGGCGCCGTATATTCCGCGCCCGTCCGTGAGACGCTCGCCCTCCGAATCCTCAAGGATGTCGTACAGGTATGTCGCTATCTCCCAGTGGATGAGGTCGTATGACCTGAAAATTACGCCTCCGGGCGATAAGTGCATTGTGGTGCTGACCATGTAGTAGGTGTCGTCAACACGTATGATGTCAACGTCGGGAATGTCAGCCCATATTATGGGATTGTTCTTTTTCATAAGCGTCAAGCTCCTTTATTCCTGCTTTATGATTACTGATAATAGCATATTGAACCCGCAAAGTCAAGTTTGAAGGTGAAAACTAAATGAATTTTTCGCCGAAAGGCGCGAAAAAGATAAAATACCTCTTGACAAACGATCGATTTTGTGGTATAATAAAAAGGTACATAATATCATAGGGGCTTTTGACTTGATGTCGGGAAGGGGTAGGACTGTACGTGATTGGATTTACTAATAAGCCGATGCGCTTCGCGGCGCTGTGCATCATGTTCGCCTTGCTGTTTTCCTTGGCGTCATGCTCGAAGAAGTCATCGGTGGATGAGGTCTCCTTAATAGGTGATGTTACTGGAATTTTATATAACACAGACCTTGCCGAAACGGAATCGATTAACGGCAGTGACTCGAACGGGCAGGAGACGACGGGTTCTGTCGGGACGGCGGAGGAGACGACGGGAGCGTCTGACAATGCGAATGTGACCTCGGATGAGGTGACGGCGGAGGAATCAACCGAAGCCGAGATGACGTCGGCTGAGAGCTTGGCAGAGACAACCGAGGCGGAGACAACGACGTTGGCGGAAAATAACGAGACTACCGAAACGGAAGGTGAGACGACTGGGAACACTCAGTCAGATATGATAAGCGTTACGGTTTCGGTGAGGATAAGCGACAAATACGCGGAATATTTGATTTATACGATAAATGCCGAAAGGCAGGCGGCGCTTGACGCGTCAAGTGAGACCACATCGGCGGATGATGACGGTGAGGAGTCGGGCGATGCCGAATCGGATGGTGAGAATGAAACGGCTGAGAAGACCGAGACGGAGACAATTGAGCTTTTTGACATTCCGGCGTCGGAGCGCGTGATTCTTTCCTCTGTTACGGTTACGGTTGAGGTCGGCGGTGACGGGGAGGTGTCGGTGCTTGACGCCGTAACCGCGGCGCTCTCCGAATATGGAGTGGATTATACGCTTGACCTGACGGGTCAGAGCATATCGACGATTGCGGGATATGAGGGCGGAACGCTTTCATACGAGGACAGCTCGGCTGTGTTTTTCTGGGGATACAGTATAAACGGAGTTGAGCCGTCATCGGGACGTGCGGGAACTAACTTTGTGAGTGACGGGGACGTTATACTTTATTCGCTTATCGCCACAAGCGATGCGGTGGAATAAAGATACTTGAATATTGGACGGTTTTTAAAAAGGCAAGATGAACGGGAACATACTTGACGAAATTACGGCGAAAATGCCGCAAATGTCAAAGGGGCATCGGAGAATTTCGGAATACATACTATCTCATTACGACAAGGCGGCTTATATGACTGCCTCAAAGCTCGGCAAGGTATCGGGCGCGTCGGAGTCGACTGTCGTGAGATACGCGTGTGAGCTTGGATTTGAGGGGTATCCCGAAATGCAGAGAGCGCTGCGCAAATACGCGGACGCGGTGCTTACATCCGTTCAGCGCATTGAGGTGACGGATGAGAGAATCGGAACGTCTGATATTTTATCGAAGACGCTCACCGGCGACATTGCCAAAATTAAGGCGACCCTGGATGCAAACGACGAGGAAAATTTCAACGCTTTTATAGATGACATTATTTCGGCGCGGCACATATATGTTGCCGGCGCGCGGGCGACGTCGTTGCTCTCCGATGTGCTTGCGTATAATCTCGGTCTTGTGTTTGAGAATATAACTCACATTGACACGACCTCGGAGAGCAAAATCTTTGAGCAGATGCTGCGAGTGGGAGAGGGCGATGTTTTCATCGCGATGACCTTTCCGAGATATTCAACCAGAATCATTAAGGCTGTGAAATTTGCGAAGGACTGCGGCGCACGAATTATTTGCATTACAGACGGCGAAAACTCGCCGATAGCGCCCTTTTCCGACAGGATGCTATACGCCAAAAGCGATATGGCGTCGTATATGGATTCTTTAGTTGCGCCGCTCTCGCTCATTGACGCGATAATAATTGCCATAAGCCGCAAAAAGAAAGGCGAGGTATCGAAAATATTCGAGCGTCTCGAAGAGGTCTGGGACAGGTACGATATTTACGAGAAGAGCAGAGGTGGATGAATTAAGAATTGCGGTTGTCGGCGCCGGCGCGTCGGGGCTGATGGCTGCGGCGAGCATTACATCAGGTCATGTTACGGTTTATGATCATATGGGACGAGTCGGGCGCAAGCTGTCCGTTACGGGCGGCGGCAGGTGCAATCTGACAAATAACTGTACGGTATCGGAATTTCTTTCGCACGTGGTGCGGAATCCGAGGTTCCTTTATTCCTCACTGAACGCCTTTTCACCGTTGGATACGATTTCGTTTTTTGAAGAGCTTGGGG
>JAJQHI010000093.1 GCA_021199825.1 Bacillota bacterium | reverse complement strand
TTGAATCCAAACGGAACACCGCCCTTCCAAAGGAGCCGCTTCCCGTCGCCCGCGCGAAAATCTCCTTATCCCTCACGCAGCGCTCGATAGTCACAGCCGTACATACCGCCGAAGCGGGCGGAGGAGATTTCACAGCCTCCGACCTCTCCGTGAGGGAGGGTGTCATGTGTGCCCTCATCAGCCTGCCCGCAGCGCGCCTCAAGCGTATATGCGTCAGTCGCGGAGCAGACAAGCGCGTTTTTCCATATGTCAAAGTCGAGCGCGCCGATCAAAAGCCCCTCGCGTGTGCTCTCTGACAAAAGCACGGTATAGTCATAGCTTTTGCGCCCTGAACGAAGGGGAAGAGCTTCATACCGCAGCCACATCGTGTTGTCGTACGGCACACACAGCATCCTTGTGTGCATATTCCACCACAGTGATGGACGGGACTCGCCGTTATGGGTGTCGGGTGAGGTGAAAACGAGCGGTGTCAGGCTTTTTGTGCTTATATAGGCGTCATCATTTGAGAAAATAACACATTTTGCGTATGGTATCTCACCGCCCGACATATCACCGTTTGTCAGTATCTCGCGCAGCAAAAGCCCATTCTCATCCTCATAAACGAGCGTGAGAGTGTTGTTTGATTCCTCAGCACTCTTGAGCTTGGCTCGTCTTGTGTCGATTTTTCGTCCGTCAGAGGTCTCTCCCTTTGCGTATGCGCGCAAAAGCTTGAGATGACCTGACGAGAGCTCAAAATATCCGCCGCCGCACTCGCTCCAAATGCACAGTGCCTTCATTTAAGCAAACGGGTTTTCCGTCGGGTAAAGCGACCCTGACGGCTGGTTATATGATATATCGGTGACTCCGAGATAGCGGAATACCTCGTAAAGCGCTTTGCCATAGTGACCGAACGCGACGGCTCCGTGGTGCGGGAAGCGCTTTTCAACGAGCACATGGCGATAGAAGCGCCCCATTTCGGGAATGGCAAATACGCCGATGCCGCCGAAGGAGCAGGGCTCAACGGGAAGCACCTCGCCGTGAGCTACATATGCCTTGAGTGTAGCCTCGGCTGTTGACTGCAGGCGGTAGAACGTGATATCGCCGTCCTTTATTGTGCCCTCGATTGTTCCGCGTGTGATGTCAGGCTCGCCGTCCGGCTCAAGCGAGCGCTTCATTATGAGCTGATGCTTCATTGTGGGCTTCTTTATAAGGCATGAGGACGTATTTCCGCAGTGAAAGCCCATGAAGGTTTCGCTCAGCCTATATCCCTTTATGTGCGCGTCATACATATCCTTGGGCACCGTGTTATTTATGTCAAGCAGCGTGACGGGGGATCCGGAAACGCACCAGCCGATGTATTCGGAGAGCGTGCCGTAAACGTCAGTCTCACACGCGACGGGAATGCCGCGGGCGGTCAATCGCGAGTTGACGTAGCAGGGGCAGAATTTGAATTCCGTTTGGAACGCAGGCCAGCATTTGTCGGCAAAGGCGACGTATTTGCTGCTGCCGCGGTGACCCTGCGCCCAGTCAAGAAGCGTGCATTCAAACTGCGCGAGCTGCGGCAGAATGCCCTTCATCTTATCGGATACCTCAAGCTCCGCCTTCATCTCTGCCATAATTGACGGTATGCGAAGGTCTCCCTCATGGCTGCGGTACGCTACGAGCAGGTCAAGCTCCGAGTTTTCCTCAATCTCAGCTCCGAGGTCATAAAGGGGCTTAATCGGTGCGTTGCAGGCGAAAAAGTCCGCGGGACGAGGACCGAAGGTGATAATCTTGAGGTTCTTCACTCCGATAACCGCACGGGCAATCGGGATAAAGTCAAGTATTTCGTCGGCAAGCTTATCAGCCGTTCCGACGGGATTTTCGGGGATGTAAGCCTTAAGTCCGCGAAGTCCTAAGTTGTATGAGCAGTTGAGAAGTCCGCAGTACGCGTCCCCGCGGTCAGAGGTCAGAACACCCGTGTTCTCCTCAGCCGCGGCGCAGTACATAACGGGTCCGTCAAAGTATTTCGCTATCTGCGTTTCGGGCGTTTCGGGCCCGAAATTCCCCAAATACACAACGAGCGCGTTGACTCCCGCCGCCTTGACGTCCTCCACAGCGCGCTTCATGTCGGGCTCCGACTCCACCGTTATAGGGCAGTCGTATATCTCACAATATTTGTCGGCGAACGCCTTTGCGAGGGCGTGGCGGCGTCCCTCAGAGAGCGATATTACAAAGCAGTCGCGTGAGACTGATATAATACCGAGCTTTACGTTTGGAATGTTTTCCGATGGCATAATCTTTCTCCTTGTTTTATAAAAAATTAGAGCCCGTCCGCCAAACGGCTGGCAGAGGATATGTAATCTGTCAAACCGTTGGGCAGGTCGGGCTCAAAGTTTCCCATGTAGCAAAAAAACGCTTATTTGTCGACTACCTTTAAGAAATAAAGGATAGAGAGCGCAAGACCGATGAGGCAGTAGATGTCAACGACGGCACCCACGATTCCGAGAACCACACCGACTATCGTGCCGACTACCGGGATCCATCCGGCAATTGTGCCTACAAGACCCAGAAGAATGCCGGCAATAGCGCCCACCACAACGTATATAACGATGGCGACTACGAGACCCGTGACTGAACGATCACGAAAAGATACGGGAAAGAGCTTTTGAAGTGTCATAATAAACCTCCTGAAATATTTTATACGCTGTGTTGGGGTGTACACTTATTTTATATTACCGCAAATTTCTCAATATGTCAAGGGCAAATGTATGGCGGAGACAAATTTTTTTGAATTTCGACTCGGAAAATTTCCGAAACGCTCTTTACACGGAGAAGTTTTTATGATAAAATAGCGGGTGCGCGGCAGCAAGGGGAAAGTAGACCGGATGCAATGCCGTGTTCTACATTATCTACCCGTAGCTCAGCTGGATAGAGCAGCAGACTCCGACTCTGCAGGTCGTGCGTTCAAATCGCATCGGGTAGGATTCAAAATCTTTTTCCAAAGGGGAAGCATCAGGCATATGCATATTTCCATAACGGGCAATCTCGGAAGCGGAAAGACATCTATCACCAAAATACTGTCGGAGCGTCTCGGATATGAGATTTATTCGACAGGGAAAATTCAGAGAAAAATCGCCGAGGACATGGGCATCACCACCCTTGAGCTGAATCGAAGGATGATGAGCGACCCGAAGCTTGATTTTGTAATTGACGACGAGGTGGCAAAGCTTTCCGAGGCTCGCGACCACATTATATTTGATTCGCGCATGGCGTGGCACTTCGCGAAAAACGTGTTCCGCGTTTTCATATCGGTTGACTCGTATGAGGCTGGACGGCGCGTATTCTTGGCGGAGCGCGGCTCCGTTGAGTGCTACAGCACACCTGAGGAGGCGGCAGCCCTTCTTGAGGAGCGGGGACGGCTTGAGCGCGAGCGCTTTCTTGAAATTTATCATGTTGACTATGCCGACCCGTCAAATTATGATTTTGTGGTTGACAGCACAGACCTCACCCCGGATGAGGTGGCTGAGAAAATCATCGAAGCCTTTTCAGAAAAGAACAAATGCGAGTAAATATAACAAAAAACGCTCGATTGGGAGTTTTTTGTTATTCATACGTGAAAACGTGATTTCTGTAGTATTCGATATAAAGAAATCTTGTGTATAGGTCGCTGTACTCGTCGGGGATTGATGTCACAAGCTCGCCGTTTATCATATACCGACCCGTTGTTGTGATTACGGGCATGACGGACATAATATCATCTGTTGCCTGCATATATGACGGACCGTCCCAGCCGAGGGTGTCAAAGAGCACATTCATGAGAAAGCACGGTGACACCGTGGGACCCGTTCCCGTAAAATCAACACCGAGGACCTTCTTTGCGGCTTCGTTGCCCCAAATGAGATATTCCGTTGTGTAGTGGTTATAGAACCCCTCATCCGTTGAGGTCGAGATATCGACGCCAAGCTCGGTATAATAAATGCTGCCGTCGCCCATCCATGGCATATGGTCAGCAAATACTATGAGCACAACGGGTGTGTCGTCATCTCTCAGCTTTTCCATCAGCTCGTAGAGTGCTTCATCGCCCTCCGTTATCGCCTTCATGTAATTGTTGAAGGCGTTTTTGCACTCATCGGAGTAGTCGCCCGTGAGGTATTCGGTATCCCCGTCATATGATGTTGTGGTGTAAGGACCGTGGCTTTGAACTGTGACAGAGAATGAAAAATAATTCTCGCCCGCCCCGACGGCATCCATGTAGTCCGAGTAAAGCTCATCGTATAAAAGGGAGTCCTTCGGAAGGGAGTCCGTTGTCAAATACTCAAAGTCCTCTTCGTAGAAGCGGTAGCTTTGAAATCCGAGATAGCTGTTGGTGTTCTGCCTGTTGTAAAACCACTTATAGTACGGGTGTATTCCTGATGTGGTGTATCCTTGGCTTTGGAAATACCAAACATATGAGTCTACGCTGCTTCTGTAGTCGCGAAGGGAGGAAACTCCCGTGAGAAAGCAGCGCTCTGTGTCAGTCGTTCCGCCGCCAAATATGTTTACAATCAGATTTCCCGTGCAGCTCTCGGACTGTATTTGGTGATATGTGTCATAAGCTGACGTGTCAAGCCCTTCAATATCAAACTGCGAAAAGTCTGCGTACGCCTCGCGCATTATGGCGATTACGTTTACCTTTTTGTCCTCGTCGATATC
>JAJQHI010000210.1 GCA_021199825.1 Bacillota bacterium | reverse complement strand
GGTTGTGTACTGTGTCAACGACTCCTTCTCACAGTCAGCTATTCTTGAGGAGCAGACGCTTTTCATGGCAATGGACATCTCCTTCGCGAGCGAATACAGAGAAAGCGAATATGATTTCGGAATCATTCCCTACCCGAAGTATTCAAAGGACACAGACCGCTACTATTCTTATATGACGCTCAGCTCATGCACGATGGTCATTCCCATAACGTGCGATAAAACTGAGCGCACGGGAATCATAACAGAGGCTCTCGCGTATTACGGACAGGAATATCTGACGCCCGCGTATTATGAGGTTCAGCTCAAATCAAGATTTGTGCGCGATGAGGAGTCGCAGGAAATGCTCGATATTATATTCACGTACCGCGCATATGACCTTGGCGTGTTCTTCAACTGGGGAGGTGCTTACTCATCGCTCGTCGCGGGCAACGCCAACCCCTCAACCCTTTACGCGTCCCTTTCAAAATCAATGTCAAAAGCAATCGAAAAATCTCTCGAAAAGCTTGAGACAAATTGATTTTACACGTCAAAAAAATTTTTTACCTCAATTTGATTGACATGCCGCGCATATGTGATATAGTATATCACGTATAAAAAATCTGCACAGAAAGGATGCAGCATATGAAAAGAATAATCGCATTGCTGCTCGCGGTTTTCGCGGCAGTGTCACTCATGACCTTCTCAGCAAGCGCTGAGGAAGTCGACGAGGGCGAGCTTATAATAAGGCTCTACGATCCCGACAGCGGGGAGGTTGATCCGTGGCTCGCAAACGTCTCGGACGCGCTTTCCATCACAGAGCTTGACGGGTACACATGTCTTACCCACGAAACGTGGGATGATTCATGGTCAACGTCTCTTTCAATGAAGCGCTACTTTGAGGTTGATTGGGAAAATTACGAGTTCGACAGAATAATGTTTGTCGCGGACATTTATTTTAATTCGGATCCCGAAATCGATTTCGACGCTTCGGGCGAATTTAAGATTAAATTCGGCGACGGCTCCGACACAAACGGCAACACGGACGAAACAAACCAATTTCTCTTTTATTGCTGGGACATGGGACTTGTAAACGGGTGGAATCACCTTGAAATCCCGCTCTGTGAGCTTTACTGCTTCGCAAGCGACCCGGAGCTTTACACAACAACGGACTGGTTCTGCATTTGGCTCAAGGGAACAGGCTATACGTTTGATGTTTCAATCGCACGGCTTGATATAGTTTACACGTCCGAATCACTGCAAACCGAAACGACGGCAGAGGTAACCGAGGCGGAAACTGAAATCGAAGCGGTCACAACCGCCGATGAGGATTCAACATCAGTTACAGCGGCTGAGAACACGGAAGCTGACGCTGTAACAACGGCTGCGGACGAGGAAACCTCCTCCGGATGCGGCTCTTCAGTCACGGCTGTCACGGCGACGGTTCTATCCGCTGCGGGAGCCGCAGTCATTTGCGTGACCAAAAAGAAGAAAAAATAAGCCCGTAAAATTAATTGGGGGACAGAGGCAGCTTTGACTGCATCCGTCCCCCGATTTATTTATATAACCACCTTTATCTCCGTGCCGGCGCCGACCTCGCTTTTTACCGAAATCGTGCCCTTCATATACATGACCGCGTGCTTTACAATTGAAAGACCGAGACCCGTGCCGCCCGTTGACTTTGACCTGCTCTTGTCAACTCGGTAAAACCTCTCAAATATCCGTGGGATATGCTCCTTCGGTATGCCTATTCCCGTATCCTTTACGGTTATATATTTGTGCCCGTTCTCCTCACCGACCATGACCTTGACGGAGCCGCCGTCAACATTATATTTGACCGCGTTGTTGCAAAGATTATAAAGTATCTCGTGAAATAGCCTCTTTACGCCGTATATCACAGTGCTCGTTCCTTCAAGCGTCACCGTAATCCCGCGCTTTTCCGCGATTGAGGTGACCGCCTCAGCCTCCTCGCCCGCAAGCGCGTAAATATCGACGTTTTCATATACAAATTCCGCGTTCTCATCAAGCTGCGAGAGGCGTATAATGTCGTCAATCAAAAGCACAAGCCTTTCGGACTCGCGGCGAATGTGACCTATGAAGCGCGGCGCGTCCTCCTTTTTGACAAGTCCGTTTTCAAGAAGCTCAGCGCTGCCCATTATGGACTGAAGCGGAGTTTTCAGCTCGTGGGAGACATTTGCGGTAAATTCACGTCTCATGTTTTCGGCAGAAAGCTGCTCCGTTACGTCAAACGCTATCAGCACAACTCCGCTTCCGACATCAAGCTCATCACCCGTTCGTGAAATTTCAAGCTGCCATGTGGACTCTCCCTTTTCAAGCCTCATTTCAGAGTGCCCCTCAGCCCTCGCCTTCTCAATCGCGGCTTTAACGTCGAGCCTTCGACATACGGTGATAAAGTGCTTTCCGACCGAATCGCTCCCCGTATCAAACAGACCGCACGCCGCCGGATTTATGCTCACAATTTTGCCGTCGTCGCCTATAAGCACAAGGCTTTCGCGCATATTGGACATAATATCCCGCAGCTCGGCATCCCTCTCGCGCAGCTCCTCCATACGCTCGCTTATTTCATCGTTCTGGCGGTTTATGCGCAAAAGCAGCGGCGACAGCTCCTCGTATACGTCATTTTCAAGGGGTCTGTCAAGATCAAGACCGTTAATCGGTCCGACAATTTTCACCGAAAGCTTGTGCGCTATAAACGCCGAGAGTGCGAACGCAGCCACTATGCATATGAGTATAGGCTGGCACATTCCTAGCGTCAGCGTGAACACCGTAACGCTGCTCATCGATATTCTGAGAACCGTACCGTCTGACAAAAGCACCGCACGGTACGTGGTCCTCTCCGTCAAGGTGGACGAATATCTTGTCACCTGACCCGTCCCCGTATTCACGGCGTCGATAAATTCCTCTCTGTCCGAGTGATTTTCCATCGTATCGGCGTCAACCTCTGAGTCGTATATGACATCCCCGTCCGCGTCTATCCACGTAACACGCCTGCCTTCGGGGACAACCGAATCGAGAAGCGCAGCGCCGCCGTATTCCACAGCGTCAGCGAGCGTTCCGAGCAGAACGTCAAGCTCCGACTCCTGAAGCGATGAAAAATATTCGTAAAGGAAGCCTATGAGAAGTATAAACGCAGCCAAGAGCACCGCCAAAACCACCGCAAGAGTTGAACGAAATATCTTTTTTACCATGTGTTAAGTCCCTCCTCTCGTTGCCTCCATTTTATATCCTACGTTTCTCACCGTCGTTATCAAATCCCCGTACTTTCCAAGCTTGCGTCTGAGTGTGCGTATGTGCATGTCAACCGTACGCGTCTCACCGTAAAAGTCCATTCCCCATACCTCGGAAAACAGCCTTTCCCTTGTGAAAACAACACCCGTATGCGCCATGAAAAGCTTGAGAATCTCAAATTCCTTATATGTCAGTGACACAGGCTCGCCGTCAACCGTTACTGTCCTCTCCTCCTCGTTCTGAACGATTCCGAGAAGCCTCTGCGTCTTTGGCTCCGCCGCCTTATTGGGACTTCTGCGAAGCACAGCCTTTACACGGGACACCATCTCCATCATTCCGAAGGGCTTCACCAGATAGTCGTCAGCCCCAAGGTCAAGGCTCTTCACCTTATCGTACTCAAGCCCCTTAGCCGTCGCCATAATAACGGGAATATCGTGCGTCGTGGCGCCTCCCCTTATGCGCTTGAGTATTTCAATGCCGTCAGTACCCGGCAGCATAATGTCAAGTATAATCAGGTCGGGAATTGTCTCCAAAAGAGCCTCCAGAAGCTCCTCTCCGTCTCCAAACCCCTTAGCCTCAAAGCCCGTCTGAAGAAGTGTGTAAACCTCAATATCGCGTATTCCCGCATCGTCCTCAACGACGTATATCATCATATCTGTCCTCTTCTCTTATAACCCCGTCAATCGAATACTGCACCCACTCCGCAATGTTCGTCGCGTGGTCGCCTATTCTTTCAAAATATTTTGCGACAATTATAGAGTCAAGCTCATATTCCCCCTCATCAGGGTGCGACGCGATTCTTGTCGCCAGTGACTGCTTCACACGAATGAAATAGTCGTCTATTATGTCGTCGCTTTCAATAACGTTCGCCGCCAGATTAAAATCGTTTTTAATATATGCGTCAGTCGCCGTCGATACCATCTTGACGGTCTCCCTCGCCATGCCTGAGATAAGCTCAACCTCATCGCCTCTCACCCCGCCAAGATAGCCTATAATCTCCGCGATGTTTGACGCCATGTCGCCTATCCTCTCCATGTCGCTCACCATTTTGAGCGCCGCAGATATTTTTCTGAAATCCCCCGCCACAGGCTGCTGCCTCAAAAGCAGCTTCATGCAGTGCGTCTCAATCGAATGCGACATATGATCTATTTCCGAATCTATGGGATAAACGCGCTTAGCGCCAATTTCATCCCCCGAAAGAAACGACTCGCTCGCAAGCGTGATAGCCTCCTCGCACAGCGCGCACGTTTCGATTATCTCCTGATTTAAAACGTCAAGCTCCTCATCAAAGGTTTTTCTCATTATCCGAACCTCCCCGTTATGTAGTCCTCCGTCCGCTTATCCTTTGGCACAGAGAACATATCTCCCGTGCTGCCGTATTCGATAAGCTCGCCGAGCAGGAAAAACGCAGTTGTATCCGCAATTCTGGCTGCCTGCTGCATATTATGGGTCACTATTATTATAGCATACTTTTCTTTCAGTTTGAGCGCCAA
>JAJQHI010000168.1 GCA_021199825.1 Bacillota bacterium | reverse complement strand
TCTCACGGTGTGTCCCGGTCCCTTCGGAGCAATCATGATGACGTTGACATCCTTTGGCGGCTTAATGCATCCGAAATGAATGTTGAAGCCGTGCGCAAACGCGAGCGTCTTGCCCTCGGTGAGATTCGGCTCAATGCTCTCTTTATAAAGCTTCGCCTGCTTCTCATCGTTTATGAGTATCATAATTATATCAGCGTTTTTAGCGGCATCTGCAGAGGTCATAACCTTAAGTCCCGCTGCCTCAGCGCGGCTCCAGCTCTTACTTCCCTCATAAAGACCGACAATAACGTCAACTCCCGAATCGTGAAGGTTCAGCGCATGAGCGTGTCCCTGTGAGCCGTAGCCGATAATTGCGACGGTTTTGCCGTCAAGTCTTGCAAGATCACAGTCCTGCTCGTAAAAAATCCTGTTCTCCATAATGAAAATCTCCTTACAGATATAAAATATATTTCGTTTTCACGAATGGCATAAAGTAATGATGTGTAAATCACATCTCATCCGGCTCGGTGAGCATACTTGAGCTTCCCTTTTGAAGTGCAACAACACCCGTTCGACAAAGCTCCACAATTCCAAGCTCCCGCACCATTTCAATAAAGGCATCGAGCTTTTCCGATGTTCCCGTCACCTCGATTGAAAGCGCTTCCACCGAAAAATCCACAATCTCCGCCTTAAAAATATCAAGCGCCGACAAAAGCCTTTGATGATTTTCGGGGTCATTTTTGACCTTAACGAGCATAAGCTCACGCTTGAGAGCCCTTGTATCTTCAATGTATTCGACCTTCCTGACGTTAAAGAGCTTTCTCAGCTGATTTATCATCTGGTCTCTCGCATACCCGTCACCGCTCATTGTTATGGTTATTCGCGAATATTCCGGCGTTTCCGTCATTCCAACGGTAAGAGAGTCAATATTGAATCCCCTTCGCGTAAACATGCTTGTCACGCGGGACAGCACGCCGAATTTATTCTCAACGTAAACGGCTATAACAAATCTTGATTTATCCTCCACGGCTCACACCTCCTTTTTTTCCACAATTATATCGTCAATTGAGCCGCCGGGAGGAAGCATCGGAAGAACAAACTCATCCATGTCAATCCTGCAGTCAAGCAGCGTCACGCCGTCCGAATTATACGCCTCGGTGAAGGCATCACGGAACTTTTCGAGCGTGTCACAGAGCACACCGCGGGCGCCAAACGCCTCAGCCAAAAGGACAAAATCCGTTTTTCGTTCGAGCGTCGTATTTGAATAGTGATGATTATAGAAGAGCGTCTGCCACTGTCTGACCATACCGAGCGTACCGTTGTTCATCAAAACAATCGTCAGCGGCACCCCGCAGCTCACGGCAGTACACATTTCGTTGAGGTTCATGCCAAAGCTTCCGTCGCCCGTAATCAAAACGGTTTTGTTTCCGCTTCCGACACATGCGCCTATAGCGGCACCGAGTCCGAAGCCCATAGTTCCGAGTCCACCGCTTGAAACCATCTTTCTCGGCTTTTTGAAATTCAGATATTGGCACGCCCACATCTGATGCTGTCCCACATCGGTGGCAATCACGGTATCGGCGTCTATAACGGAATTTATCGTCTCCATCAAAGCGTGAGGCGTCAGTCCAACGTCCTTCACCATAAACGACTTTTCCAGCTCCCTGAGCTTTTCAACGTGCGCCATCCATTCGGGGTTCTTTTTCGGCAGAACGCCTTCGACAATTTCGTGAAGTGCTTCATATATATCACCGCATATTCCTACGGTAGCGGGGATATTTTTGTTTATCTCCGCAAAATCCACGTCAATATGAATTATCTCCGCACCCCGCGCGAATCTCGATTTGTCGCCCGTGGCTCTGTCGCTGAATCTTGTTCCAACCGCGATTATCACATCGGCGTCGTTGCTCGCAACAGATGAGGCGTAATGACCGTGCATTCCCTGCATTCCCAAGAACCTTTCATAGTCCGTGGGAATAGCTGAAAGCCCCATAAGCGAGCATCCAATTACACCGTCGATTTTTTCCGCAAGCTCCTTTACCAAATCATAAGTTTTTGATCCGATAACGCCGCCGCCTACATGAATGTAGGGCTTGGACTTCTTGTTTATAAGCTCAACAGCCTCATGTATTCTCTCATGCGACGGCTTCTTTGTCGGGAACGGTTCTATCACCGGCTGCGGCTCATATTCGGCGTATGCGGTCTGTATATCCTTCGGAATATCGATAAGCACAGGACCCGGTCTGCCCGATTTGGCTATCTTAAAGGCAAGACGCAGCTGGTCTGCAAGCTTATTGACATCATGAACAAAGAAGTTATGCTTCGTTATCGGAAGCGTTATGCCCGTAATATCGATTTCCTGAAAGCTGTCCCTTCCTATAAGGCTCTGCGGGACGTTTCCCGTTATCGCAACCATCGATACCGAGTCGAGCATTGCGGTTGCAATGCCCGTAACAAGGTTAGTGGCACCGGGACCGCTGGTCGCTATGACAACGCCAACCTTTCCGGTCGCCCTCGCATATCCGTCAGCGGCATGGGCTGCGCCCTGCTCGTGCGCCGTCAGCACATGATGGAGTCTGTCCCCCGCCTCATATATGGCATCGTAAAGGTTCAGAACCTGTCCTCCCGGATATCCGAAAACGTCGGTAACGCCCTGCTCTATGAGGGTCTCTATAACTATTTGTGCTCCTGTCAGTCTCATATGTAATCAAATCCTTCGCAATTAATCTTTCGTAAGCAGTCTGTTCACAGCGCTCACAAGCGCATATACGGACGACATTATGATATCGGAATCAATTCCGACTCCCCATTCAAGTCTTTCGTTTTCATCTTTTATGCCAACATAGGACGCGGCGCTTGACTGTGAGCTTACCTCAAGCGCATGCTGCATATATGTATCAAGCGTATATATATTGCCGAGGGCTCGCTTCAGCGCATTGCTTACCGCGTCAAGACGTCCGTTGCCAAACGCTGTCTTTACTGATACTTCTCCGTCAAGCTCAATGGTAACCGTCGCCGTTATGCCGTCGGGCTCCTGTCTGAAATGAGCCTCCGGAATTCTGAGCCTTGTCTCCAAATTGACAAAATCGCGCTTGAATATCTCATATACCTCATCGGGCAAAAGCTCACGGTGCTCATGGTCTGAAATGCCCTTTATGTAATACGCAAACGCAGCGCGCATTTTCGGAGGAAGAACATGCGAATACCTGGTCTCAAGTATATATCCTATGCCGCCGCCGCCCGACTGAGAATTGATTCTTATAACATCCGCCTCATAAACTCTGCCGACATCCGTCGGGTCAATCGGAAGATAAGGGACAGTCCACACGTCCGTGTTGTGCTCTTCCCTATACTTCATTCCCTTTGCGATTGCGTCCTGATGTGAGCCGCTGAACGCTGCGAACACAAGCTGACCGCTGTACGGCTGGCGCTCGTAAACATGCATTCTCGTAACTCTCTCATATACCTCCGTTATAGCGGGGAGGTCCGAAAAGTCAAGCTCAGGATCAACGCCCTGCGAATACATATTGAGCGCGAGCGTGATTATATCCACATTTCCCGTTCTCTCTCCGTTTCCGAAAAGCGTGCCCTCGATTCTGTCTGCTCCCGCCAAAAGTCCCATCTCACTGTCCGCCACAGCACATCCTCTGTCATTATGCGGATGAAGGGATACGACTATTCCGTCCCTGTTGTCGAGATTTTTGCACATATATTCGATTTGATCGGCATATACGTGCGGCATCGAGTGCGACACGGTAACGGGCAAATTATATATAACCTTGCGCTCAGGGGTCGGGTGCCATATTTCTGAAACCGCATTGCATATTTCAAGCGAAAACTCCGGCTCAGCTCCCGTAAAGCTCTCAGGCGAATACTCAAACATGATATTTCCGCTTGCCTTTTGGCGGTATTCCTCGCACAGCTTCGCGCCGAATGTCGCGATATCTATTATCTCCTGCTTGCTTTTTTTGAAGACCTGTTCTCTTTGAGCGACGGATACGGAGTTATATAGATGAACTATCGCGTTTTTCGCGCCGTCAATCGCCTCAAAGGTTTTCTTGATAATGTGCTCCCTTGACTGTGTGAGCACCTGAAGCGTCACATCGTCAGGGACCAAATCATTCTCGATGAGCGCACGGCAAAATTCGTATTCCGTCTCGCTCGCGGCGGGGAATCCAACCTCGATCTCCTTGAAGCCCACCTTGACCAAAAGCTCAAAAAACTCAAGCTTTTCCTCAAGGCTCATCGGAATTATAAGCGATTGATTTCCGTCTCTTAAATCAACACTGCACCATATGGGCGCCTTATCAACATACTCGCGGCGCACCCACTCAGACTGAGCGCCCTCCGGTCTGAAATACTGCCGAACATACTTTTTGTAGCCTTTCATAAATCTCCTTTCGGGTTTTGGGTATAAAAAAAACTTTTACCCAAAACCATTTTAGCTGTTTAGGATAAAAGAGACGAAGCAATAAGTTCTCCGCGGTACCACTCTTCTTGACGCGTCATTGCGCCCACTCATACGCATCGGATTCAATGCGTTCGCCCTGTAACGGGAGCGTCCCGATCAAGCCTACTCAAGATTTTCAGCCGACAGCTCAGGGAGGAGTTATACCATAGTCCCGGCACCGTCTCACACCGACCGACGGCTCTCTTTATCCGCAGAGGATAGCTTTTTTCCCTTCAACGCCTTTATGCTGAGTATATAATAAACCATTAAAATCGGATTGTCAAGCACTTTTTTTGAATTTCAAAAAAAAATATCTCCAAAAAGGGGGCTCATCGCCGTTTTTGGCACATGATAAAATGAAATCGGACAGAAAAAAGAAAAGAAAAGTCACAGCGAAA
>JAJQHI010000136.1 GCA_021199825.1 Bacillota bacterium | reverse complement strand
CCATCTATGTATCTGATTATATCCCGCCAAACTTAAGAGTAGCTTAACATTTTGGAGTTTTCCGCTACCTTTCAGAACAGCTTCACATATGAATATTTGCTTTCACAAAAGCGTCAAAATAGGCTTTGGCATACCGCTTGATTTGAATTGTGAGAGCTTCAATATTGCAAAATCAGTCTTAGCGTCGTGGTAACCACCTGACATAACGCACCTTACGGCTTCATCAAACGGCACACGCACAACATCGAGCATTTCCCCGTCATCAAGGTGCTGTGAGCCGAAGCCAATCCCGTCAGCTGCGTACATATATATTTTTTCTGTCGTATATCCCGGAGACGGATAGAACCATCCAAGGTCATATAGATATTTCGGTTTTGCGCCAGTCTCCTCGTGCAGCTCGCGAAGGGCTGCTCGAACAGGGTCCTCGCCAAGCTCAAGCTTGCCCGCGGGAAGCTCCAAAAGTGTGCCTCCCGTCGCATAGCGGTATTGGTTTACCATTAGAACATCACCATCGTCTGTGAGCGCCGCAACACAAACCCCGCCGTTATGCACAACAACCTCGCGCTTTGAGTGACCGCCGTCGCCCCGTTCAATCTCGTCAAGCTTCAGCTTCAGAATTTTGCCATCGTATATCGGCGTGCTTGACACCGTTTTCTCCATCAGTTTCATATGTTATACTCCTCATTTGCGCCGTTCAGCGGCGCACTTTTATTGTAATTATCTCAAATGCCCCAACATGAAGCGACACTCGGCGATTATCCACGACCTGCAGCCGCTCCGTTTCATTTTCCATCAGGTCACAAAGATGTGCTGAGTTGATATCGAACCCGAATGTTATGTTGACTATGCTTTCCGTATTGTATGCGTCATACGCGCGCAGAATTATGCCGTCGCCGTCCTCCGCGAGCTTTACACATTCAATTATCACGTTTTTCCTGTCTGATTTGGCAAGCGAAAATTCTCTTGTACAAGCATGCTCGCCGCTTTTTTTCACCTCTTCAAGCTTTATCGGGCGATTTAAGAGATATGCCGCTTTAATGACACCCGCGTCGCGGAAATCTCCCTTATGCGGGAGCAGCGCATACGTATAATCATGTATTCCCTGATCCGCTTCGGGGTTAGGATGAGTCGCGCACTTCAAAAGCGTGAGCGACAACGACGTTCCTGCGCACGAATAGCCATATTTGCAGTCGGACATTAGTGCAACTCCGCACCCATACTCGGATATATCGGCGTATTTGTGCGCGCAGACCTCAAACTTTGCCGCATCCCAGCTCGTATTTTCATGAGTCGGGCGCGTAACGTGACCGTACTGTATCTCATAAACGGCGGAGTTCGCATTTACGGCTGCCGGAAAATGCGTTTTGACGAGCATATGGCGCTCATGCCAATCAACATGATGCGAAAACTCGATTTTTTTGTCATAGGGCGTTATCGTCACGGTTTCGGTTATCATAGACGAGAGGAATTTTCTTACCGTGATAAATCCGATCTTAGCGCCGTTTTCATATACTGCCGCCGATGAAACGTCATTTATGGGGTACGATTTTTCTTTATAATAATTCGTTATCTCCCAAGCGTCATACGCACGCGGGAAATCCTCATACGCCAAAATCTGATTTCCGACACCAGAAAGCATTTCCCTTAAGATTGTCTTGTCAAACACCGACGATATTGTCATGTCATCGTTGAAGGTGACCTTGATGTATTCGTTTTCAAGTGTGCGGCTTTGAAGGTCAGCCTCGGCGCCTTCATGTCCGCGTTTGGGCGTCACTACAGCAAACCCCATGGGCGGCACATTTTCCGCATATACGTATTCGCCTCCCAAAAGCGCCACTCCTGACGCCTCCATACCATTTTGGTTGAAGGCGACAGCCTCCCCGTCCCCGCATTCCGCCATGTCGGCGATTTTGGTTCTGACTCCGCTGCACATTTCATTTCCCGCCGCTATTATATCGGCGTATATTATATCAGTGTCATCATAAACGGGCTTTATTGATGAACCGGGAAGAACATCGTGGAACTGACAAAGAAGTATCTTTTCCCATCCGGCACGCAGCTTATCGGTTGGATATTTTCCTCTGAAAAGAAGCATATCGGTCAGTGAGAGTGACTCCGCGTCCATATAGAGAAATTCGCTTTTTCTGTTGTTTTTCTTGTTTTTCGCGTTCGAGGTATATGTGCCTCTGTGATATTCAAGATAAAGCTCGCCCACCCAAACGGGAAGCTTGCCCGTTTTGCGCGCACTTTTCTCTGTTCTGTCGAGAAAATCACCCGCAAATCCGTATTCGGCACGGTGGCATCCGGCAATAGGATTTTTCATTCGGCGCGCGTATTCAAGCATTTTCACTGTAGGTCCGCCGCCGCCGTCGCCAAATCCGAAGGTATTGAGTGCCTCTGTCGTCAGCTCCTTATCCTGAAGCCTTTGCCATGTGCCCTCAATATACGCGGGCGTTATATCGGAATTGTATGTTGTGCCCGTGCGTATGCCCTCTCCGTTTCGCTTTTCCTGCGCCGTCATAAAGTACGAGAAAATGCGTGTGCCGTCGATTCCCTGCCAATCGAAAATATCGTGAGGAATTCTGTTTGTCTCATTCCAGCTTATCTTTGAGGTGACAAATTTATCGACACCCGATTTTTTCAGTATTTGCGGGAGCGCCGCAGAATAACCGAACACGTCCGGCAGCCAAAGCACATGAGAATTGACGCCGAACTCCTCACGGAAGAATCGCTTTCCGTATATAAGCTGACGGACAAGGGACTCGCCTGAGGGAAGATTGCAGTCCGCCTCAACCCACATAGCGCCCTCAGCCTCCCATCTGCCCTCGGCGATGAGACGCTTCACCTCACGGTAAACATCAGGCGCATCCTCCTTCAGGAACTGATAAAGCTGCGGCTGACTTGACATAAATTTGTATTCGGGATATCTTTTCATCAGCTCAACAACTGTTGAAAAGCTTCTCTCTGTCTTTTCACGCGTCTCGGCAAAGGTCCAAAGCCACGCCACGTCAATGTGCGTGTGACCTATGCATATAACGGATATATCATCTTTTTCCCTGCCGACCCCGTCACGGTAAAGCGTTCTTTGCAGATATTCGCGGGCAACCTTTACGGAAAGATAAAAATCCTCGGAGCCTGGCTGTCTCCAGTCAAGCAAATTGAGCGTGTCATTTAATATATCGCGCACCGTCACATATTCACGCGAATTGCGGTCCTCAAGCGATATAATCTCAAAAGCGACCCTAATATCATAATACAGCGCCTCGGCTTCCGTATCAATCACATTGACCGTCGGACGGAAGATATATTCATAGGAATTATACCCCGTATAAGCGTAAAGCGCCATATCGTGTGAGCCGTTTATGACCACGGAGCGGTGATTTTCGTCCATTCCCTGCAGGGGCTTGCCGTCAACGTACACCATGTACTGCGGATTTTTGCCGTCGCCGTAATAGCATTCAAGCTCACACCTTTGACCTTCAGGCACTGCGGGTGCATCAACATGGAAAAAGAACCACCCGTGATATTCGGGACAGCGTCCGAATCTGTCTGACTCGCGCCATATCGTGCGCTCACCATCTGTGGGCGGGTAAGGCTCGGATTTATAGCCGCATCGCATGTTTTCAATTTTCTCAATCGGTGTCCTCTGCCTTGTTATATATGGGTACAGGCGAGAGAGCATCTCGTTTATTCGTTCGTAAATAAAGTTCATGTCAGTCCTCCGTTATGGGATATGTATCGATATTATATCATAAAAAAAGCGCTGCACCGTAAATATTGCGCTGTGCGCAATATTTATCTAACTTGAAGAAGGAATCTGCGATTCATTCTTCAACGTTATTATATCATATCGAGCGCTGTACCGCAAATATTCAATTCAAATCATAGATTTGAATTGAATATTTGACAGACTTGAGAAATGGGCTATGCCCATTTCTCAATGTCTTATTATACATAAAGCCTGCAAAAAAAGCAACACCTTCGAGGGAAAATCCCGCGAAGGTGCTTTTTTATTATTCGGATGTGGGCAAATACAAGGTGACACTCTCGTCAACCACATATATTTCAAGTTCGGTGTTTGACGACAGGTCAAGCTCGGTGAAAGAATTGCCCGTACAGTATAACTCGGTGAGCTTATTGTTATAATCTATGTTAAGCTCACACAAATAATTGTCAGAACAGTCGAGAATCTCAAGTAACAGCGAATCCGTTACCCAAAGTGAATCAAGATAATTGTTCGAGCAATACAGTTCTTTGAGATTTTCTCCCCAAAAATCAAGGGACGTAAGCTGATTATCTGAGCAGTTTATATACCACAGATTCGTATTTTCCCAAATATATTCAATCCATGCAAGGTTGTTCCCCTCACATGACAAAATCTCTAATTTAGGAATATCGTCGTCGGAGAATTCATCCTCCGTATAGGATTCTGATAAAAGATAGCTGCTAAGTATATAACAAAGATCCAATTCCTCAAGCTGGTTGTTGCCGCAGTATAAGGAAGCGAGCTTTCTGTTGTTCATCACAGAGAGCCATGTCAGATTGTTGTCGGAGCAATCGAGCATACGCAAATTTTCATGCTCATCAAGCTCCAAAGTCTCAAGCTGATTTCCGCTGCAGTCAAGCGATTCAAGCGACGTAAAGCAGTAAAGCCCATCAAGCGATTCAATTCCCATGTCGTGCACGTCAATTTCGGTCACGGAAAGGCATTCTTCCTCCGAAAGCCATCCGTCACCGTCAGAATCAATGCTCTCACTCACATATTCCATGAATATCTCATCACTGAATATCTTATCGCACACTCTGAGCGCCGTAAATCCGCCTGAGTTCATCTTTGTAAGGTTATCGTTTTCGCTCACATCAACCGTATCAAGCGAGTTGCCGTAACAGTAAAGC
>JAJQHI010000049.1 GCA_021199825.1 Bacillota bacterium | reverse complement strand
GTGCTGATGAGACTAATCTTCTTGCCTGTGTTATCGCAAAAAAGGCGGGACAAAAGCTTTATACCGCCGCGAGAGTCCAGGATATCACGTATTTTACGGAGCGGGTTTATCTTCGCCAGAGCCTTGGCATATCAATTATTGTAAATCCGAGCCTAATGGCGGCAACTGAGATTGCAAGATTGACTCGTACTCCTGAAACCATGGCAATAAGCACTTTTGCTCGCGGAAGGGCAGAGGTTCAGACTGTCGCGCTTCCCGAAAAATCCTCTCTTGTGGGGCTTCCTCTTTCAAAGATGAAGCAAAAATTCAACACGGAAGTGCTTGTATGCGCAGTAAAGCGCAAAGACAACACATCTATACCGCGCGGCGACTTTGTTTTTGAAGCTGGTGATGTTATTTCGGTTACGGGTTCCCCAAGTGAAGTGGCAAAGTTTTTCACAAAATCAGATATATCAACTCACAAGGTGCGCTCTGTTTTGATTTTTGGCGGCGGGGAGATAGCAAATTATATCGCATATCAGCTTTCTAAAATGAACATGAACATCAAAATCATTGAGGAGGACTCAACGCGCTGCGAGGAGCTCGCCTTAGAGCTTCCCGAAGTGCTTGTTATAAACGGCAGCAGTGCCGACAGTGACCTTCTTGATGAGGAAGGGCTCGATTCATCCGATGCGGTGATTGCCGTAACAGATGTTGATTCCGAAAACATGATGCTCTCTCTTCTTACAGCGGCTCGCAACCGCAGGGCGCTGAGAGTAACAAAGCTGACGGAGCTTCCCTTTGATGAGGTGCTTGAAAACCTGAATCTCGGTCCGGTTGTCTGCCCGACTCAGCTTGCGGCTGATCAAATCATTCAGTATGTGCGCTCACTGAGCAATTCAGTCGGAATCAGCGTTGAAACTCTTTATCGTATTTTAGGCGGAAGAGTTGAAGCGCTTGAATTTATCATTAAATCCGATTCGGATGTGACGGGAATACCTCTTTGTGACCTGAATTTGCGGCATGATGTTCTCATATGCTCCATCATTCGTCACGGCAAAATTATAAACCCAGGCGGTCACGACTGCATTTTTGTCGGAGACAGCGTAGTCGCTGTTACAACACGCACGGGTGTAAAGAGCATAAACGACCTTTTTGAGGGCGGAGTAATCAGGCGGGCGGATAAGTCATGAATCTTTCAATGATCTTTTATGTTCTCTCATGGGTGCTTTGCTTTTCGGGAGTTTTTCTGACCGTGCCCGTTATAACAGCGGCAGCATACGGAGAATGGGATGTTTTTGTCGTATATTTGACAACAGCGATTATATATTTTGCGCTGGGCTTCATTTGTATGAGAAGAAAACCGAAAGAGAAGCGCTTTTACGCACGTGACGGGTATATGGCGGTAGCTTTTTCGTGGTTTTTAATCGGTTTTCTCGGAGCTGTACCGCTTTTCATGTCCGGCGACATACAGAACTTTATTGACGCGCTTTTTGAATCGGTGTCGGGCTTTACTACGACGGGCGCAACAATACTTGATGATGTTGAATCAATATCGCGAGCCGGCTCCCTTTGGAGATGCTTCACGCACTGGGTAGGCGGTATGGGAATATTGGTTTTCGCAATGGCTGTCTTTTCGATTGCGGGCGGTAGCGGAATTTATCTTATGCGTGCCGAATCGACCGGTGCCACCGTTGAGAAGCTTGTTCCTAAAATACGCGAAAGCGCGGGTCTTCTTTACGGAATATACACGGGACTGACAGTTTTTGAAACTGTGCTTTTGATATTCGGGGGCATGAGCTTTTATGAGGCGATAACGACAGCTTTTTCAACCGCCGGAACGGGAGGTTTTTCGACTCTCAACAGCAGCATTGCAGGCTACAGTCCGTTTGTTCAGTATGTTGTAGCAATCTTCATGGCTCTTTTCGGGCTGAATTTTAACGTTTATTTCTGTATCCTTCTGCGCAAATTCAGAAGGGCGCTTGGACTCGAAGAATGTCATTGGTACGTTTTTATTATGGCAATAGCAACGATAATTGTTTGGTATGACAATATATCGAGCTTTCCCACAATCGAGGAGGCGTTCCGCCACAGCTTCTTTCAGGTGTCGTCAATCATGACAACCACAGGCAGCCTTTCCGTTTACACTCTTGCCGACTGGGGATGGCTCGCAAAAGGAGTGCTTGTCATTTTGATGTTTATAGGTGCCTGTGGAGGCAGCACAGGTGGGGGCATCAAAATTTCAAGGCTTTTGATTCTCGGCAAGTACTGCAAGCAAAAGGTCATATCCCTGCTTCATCCGAAGCTTGTATCAAGGTTCAAGGTCAACGGCAGTGACGTGAGCCGTGAAACGGTACACGGAGTTCTGCTTTATCTTATCGGATATATTTTTATCTTTTCGATATCGGCGTTCGTGGTGCTTTTGTTTGAAAGGTGTGATCTTATAACCGTTTTCACATGCACAGCCTCCGCGATAAATAATGTAGGGCCAGCTTTTTCGCTTGACGGATATGTCAGCAGCTTCAGCGACTTTTCAGCGATAACAAAGCTCGTTTTCGTATTCGATATGATCGCTGGACGTCTTGAGATTATACCGGTGCTTGTCATGGTTTCGTATCTTGGCGGAAGCGTATCTAAGCCGTTCCGCTTTATATACAGAAAAGCATTGCTGCGTCACGATGAAGATGAGGATAAGGAGAGTACAACATGAAATTGATGATAGCATCTGATATACACGGCTCGGCTTATTTTTGTGATAAGCTTATGAGTCGTGTGACGGCTGAGCTGCCTGATAAAATTGTGCTTCTCGGCGATATACTGTACCACGGTCCGCGAAATGACCTGCCAAAAGATTACGCGCCAAAAAAGGTTGCCGATTATTTAAATGGGGTCAAGGACTTGATCATTTCTGTCCGCGGGAACTGTGAGGCTGAGGTAGACTCAATGATGCTCAAATTTCCCGTCACAGCCGACTATGCGGTACTTTTCGTAAACAGTCAAACCATATATGCAACTCATGGACATATATATACGGAGGACGCCCCGTTGCCGCACTCACACGGCGATATATTTTTGATGGGACATACGCATATCCCCGCCTGCCGCGCACATGAGGACTACATATATATCAATCCGGGATCAGTCTCAATTCCCAAAGAGGGATCACACCACAGCTATATGACATTTGACGGAGTTGATTTTCTCTGGAAGACACTTGACGGGGAAGAATACATGAGATATTGTACGAAATGATAAAAAGGGCGCCGCACACAGTGAGTGCAGCGCTCTTTTTAATAAAATATCCTTTAGTTCTGCGGCTTCGCCAGCACGAATGAGCTGCAGTCTGTACACTGAATTACAGTAGGATTTTGCTCGTGTGTTACCACCTTAATTCTATCAAGTGAGCAGTAGTCCTGCCCACCACAGTGATTCGCACACTGAACCACTGTACACTCGATGTTTCGATTTGCCGTGCCACATTTGCATTTATCCTGCATTTCTAACCTCCGGATGTTATATTTGCGGGGAGGAGGCCACCTCCCCGCATACATAATATTACCGCGTGAGCGTGAAATAATACGCAGGTGGGAGAAAAAATGTAAGATGATAAATGAGCGAAGCGATCCGCGGCAGAAATCTAACGAGACAACTTGTTTTTCTCGTTTTTGTATGGTATAATATAATTACAAGCGAGCGCTTATTGCAATAATATATAAGCGTTCTTTTTTATGATGGATGCACTTATGAAGACGTTACAATACAATATCATTAAAATAAAAAATATTGTTCTGCTTCTTTTAACGGCTCTAATCTGGGGCGTTGCTTTTGTCGCGCAAAGCGTAAGCATGGATTTTATTCAGCCTTTAACCTTCATTTTCCTGCGTTCTCTTATTGGCGGTCTTTCATTGATACCTGTTATATTGATATTTGATCGAAAAGCACAAGCAGGAAATGCTGTCTACGGAAAAGGTAAAGTGTCGTGGTGGAAAGATAAAGCATTGATAACTGGAGGTATTGCCTGCGGAATATGTTTTTTTATCGCTAACTGCTGCCAACAGACAGGGATTCAGTATACTACCGTGGGCAAAGCGGGATTTATAACAACGTTCTATATTATTATCGTTCCATTGCTCTCACTCTTTCTCAAGCGAAAATGTGGAGTACTCACTTGGATTTCTGTTTGTATCGCACTTATAGGACTATATTTTCTTTGCATAAACGAGACATTGAAAATACAGCAAGGTGATTTTCTGATCTTACTTTCCGCTGTCTTTTTTGCCCTGCACATATTAGTAGTCGATCATTTCGTTCAGTTTAATGATGGGTTAAAACTGTCATGTATTCAGTTCTTGATTGGGGCGCTTCTTGCAATCCTGGGAATGCTCATATTTGAAGAACCCCAACTTTACTTGATTTTACAGGCTGCCGCACCTATCCTTTATACAGGATTATTATCAACAGGCGTAGGTTATACGTTTCAGATTATTGGTCAAAAAGGAATTAATCCTACGATTGCCGCGCTGATATTAAGTTTGGAATCTGTCTTTTCCGCGCTTAGTGGATTTATCATATTACATCAGGTTCTAAGCATAAGAGAAATTATTGGCTGCATTTTGATGTTTGCGGCGATAATTATTGCACAGCTGCCTGATATATCTTCAAAAAAGCAAGAGTGAAAACTCTTTCTTTATATAAGACATTTTTATGCTTTGCCGGCTTACGCCCGCATTCCTTCCTTCATTCTTTTTGATTTGTCCGATTTGATATTGACATTAGCACAAAAAAATTTTTTGAGAAAATGATTATTTTCGCTTGACAAACTGCAAAGAGTGTGTTATAATAATCACCGTTCGAGAGGGAAGGTTGATTCCTTAGCTCGTGAACGAACTTAATACATTATTGCTGTATCTGGGTGTGGCGCAGTTGGTAGCGCGCTACCTTGGGGTGGTAGAGGCC
>JAJQHI010000243.1 GCA_021199825.1 Bacillota bacterium | reverse complement strand
GCTGATAAACAACGTAATGCTCGACGGCAAAAAAGGCGTAGCGCAGAAGATTGTTTACGAAGCGTTCGCCGCAGTGGAAAGCAAGACGAACGAGAACCCGCTGACGGTATTTGAGGCGGCGCTCGAAAATGTGATGCCTTTGCTTGAGGTAAAGGCTCGCAGAGTGGGCGGCGCGACATATCAGGTGCCGATGGAGGTTCGTTCGGAAAGACGTACTACATTGGGACTCCGTTGGATCGTGACATATGCAAGGACAAGAAGCGAAAAGACAATGGCTGAAAGACTTGCAAACGAGATAATGGACGCCAAGAACAGTACAGGCGGTGCATTCAAGAGAAAAGAAGAAATGCACAGAATGGCGGAAGCGAACAAGGCGTTTGCTCATTACCGCTATTAATATCAAAAGGCGCACAGCGCCCGGCGTAAGTGAGCATGCTGGGCTGAAGGGAGACGCTTATGACAAGCTCCAAAAGGTGCGCTTTGTAAACGGAGGCATATATGTCCAGAGAGTATTCGCTGGAAAGAACACGTAACATCGGTATCATGGCTCATATAGACGCCGGAAAGACGACCACGACCGAGAGAATCCTGTTTTATACGGGTATAACTCATAAATTGGGCGAGGTTCACGACGGCGCAGCGGTCATGGACTGGATGGTTCAGGAGCAGGAGCGCGGAATCACCATCACCTCCGCGGCTACGACCTGCCACTGGAAGAACATGAGAATCAACATCATAGATACGCCGGGTCACGTAGACTTTACGGTTGAGGTCGAAAGATCGCTTCGAGTACTCGACGGTGCGGTGTGTGTATTCTGCGCAAAGGGAGGCGTTGAGCCGCAGTCTGAGACAGTATGGCATCAGGCTGACAGGTATCACGTACCGAGACTTGCTTATGTAAACAAGATGGACATCATGGGAGCCAACTTCTACAGAGTTGTTGACATGATGAAGGAAAGACTCAAGGCTAACCCCGTTCCGATTCAGCTGCCTATAGGCTCTGAGGAGGGATTCCGCGGGATTATAGACCTTGTGGACATGGACTCGGTAGTGTTCTATGACGACCTCGGTCGCGATATGAGAATTGAGCCGATTCCGGATGATATGAAGGAACTCGCGGAAAAGTATCACGCGGAGATGCTTGAGGCTGTAGCCGAGTCCGATGAGGCGCTCTTCGAGAAATACTGCAACGAAGAGGAAATCTCAAAGGACGAGATAAAGGCTGCGATTCGCCACGGCACGATAAATAATCTTATCGTTCCCGTTGTCTGCGGAACTTCATACAAGAATAAGGGAGTGCAGAAGCTTCTCGACGCTATTGTGGATTATATGCCCTCGCCGCTCGATGTACCGGCGATTAAGGGTGTGAACCCCGATACGGACGAGGAGGAGGAACGTCCCTCATCTGACGAGGAGCCGTTCTCAGCGCTCGCGTTTAAGGTCATGACCGACCCCTATGTCGGAAAGCTTTGCTTCTTCCGCGTATATTCGGGCCACACATCGACCGGAAATGTCGTATACAATTCGACAAAGAAAACAAGAGAGAGGCTCGGAAGACTGCTTCAGATGCACTCGAATACCCGTAAGGATATCGATGAGGTGTATTCGGGAGACATAGCGGCAATCATCGGAACTAAGAATACGGGAACGGGAGACACGCTCTGCGATGAGGATCACCCCATCATACTTGAGTCAATGGACTTCCCGGAGCCTGTCATCAGAGTTGCTATCGAGCCTAAGACTAAGGCGGGCGAAGAGAAGATGATGCTTGCTCTTGCTAAGCTCGCTGAGGAGGATCCGACCTTCAGGGCATATACCGATGAGGAAACGGGACAGACGATTATCGCTGGAATGGGCGAGCTTCATCTTGAGATTATCGTGGACAGACTTCTCCGCGAGTTCAAGGTTGAGGCAAATGTCGGACGTCCTCAGGTTGCCTATAAAGAGGCTATCAGAGGAACCGCTACAGTTGATAAGCTCTATGCGCGCCAGACAGGCGGTCACGGTCAGTACGGCCACGTTAAGATCGTGGTTGAACCGACGACTGACGGCAAGGAATATGAATTCTTCGACGAGACTGTCGGAGGCGTTATTCCGAAGGAGTATATCAAGTCGGTAGACGCGGGTCTTCGCAGCGCGATGCAGTCCGGTGTTCTCGCGGGATACAACGTTATAAACGTAAAGGTTACGCTTATTGACGGTTCGTATCACGAGGTGGACAGCTCGGATATGGCATTTAAGATTGCGGCGTCAATGGCGCTGCGCGATGCGCTCGCGAAGGCAAACCCCGTACTCATGGAGCCTATAATGAAGGTTGTCGTGATAACGCCCGACGAATATCTCGGTGATGTTATCGGAGACCTCAATACAAGACGCGGTCAGGTGACGAGCATTGAAAGCACGGGCAGCGCGCAGGAGGTAATCGCTATGGTTCCGCTTGCCGTTATGTTCGGATATGCAACGTCTCTTCGCTCAAGATCGCAGGGACGCGCTGTTTATTCAATGGAGCCGGACCACTTCGCCGAAGTGCCGAAGAGCATATCCGATGAGATCGTTTCAAAGCACAAAGGCTCATAACACATTTGTTTCCTAAGAAATATTTTTTACCGAAAGGAATTTTATCATGGCAAAACAGAAGTTTGAACGCAACAAGCCTCATGTCAATATTGGCACGATAGGACACGTCGATCACGGAAAGACGACGCTTACCGCGGCTATCACAAAGGTGCTTTCACTTGGCGATGACAAGATTGAGTTCTTGGCATATGACCAGATAGACAACGCACCTGAGGAAAAGGCACGTGGAATCACAATCAACACTCGTCACGTTGAGTATGAGACGGAAAACCGTCACTACGCTCACGTTGACTGCCCAGGTCACGCTGACTACGTTAAGAACATGATCACGGGCGCGGCTCAGATGGACGGCGCAATCCTCGTTGTTGCAGCTTCCGACGGACCTATGCAGCAGACCCGCGAGCACATTCTTCTTGCTCGTCAGGTTGGCGTTCCCGCAATCGTTGTTTACCTCAACAAGACAGACCTCGTTGATGACGAGGAGCTTCTTGAGCTCGTTGAGATGGAAGTCCGCGATCTTCTTTCGCAGTATGACTTCCCCGGCGACGACATTCCGATTATCCGCGGCTCCGCAAGAGTTGCACTTGAATCAACCTCCACTGATCCGAACGCTCCTGAGTATGAGTCGATCCATGAGCTCATGAAGGCTGTTGACGAATTTATTCCGACACCTGAGCGCAAGGCTGACCTTCCGTTCCTTATGCCTGTTGAGGACGTATTCTCCATCACAGGACGCGGCACGGTTGCTACGGGAAGAGTTGAGCGCGGCACCGTTAAGATGGGCGATACAGTTGAGATTGTCGGACTTTCCGAGGAAAAGAAGACAACGGTTATCACGGGCGTTGAGATGTTCCGTAAGCTCCTTGACTTCGCTGAGGCAGGAGACAACATCGGACTTCTTCTTCGCGGTATCGACAAGAAGGGAATTGAGCGCGGACAGGTTCTCTGCAAGCCCGGCACAATTCATCCTCACACAAAGTTTGTAGGTCAGGTTTACGTTCTCACCGAAAAAGAGGGCGGACGTCAGAAGCCGTTCTTCGCAGGATATCGTCCTCAGTTCTACTTCAGAACAACAGACGTTACCGGTACAATCGGACTTCCCGCTGACGTTGAGATGTGCCGTCCGGGCGACAACGTTGACATGACGGTTGAGCTTATCACGCCTATCGCTATCGAGAAGGGACTCCGCTTCGCTATTCGTGAGGGCGGAAGAACTGTCGGATCGGGCGTTGTTATTGATATCGACCAGTAATTAAAACATTTCACGGGCATGGGGAGGATTTATCCTCCCCATGCAAGTGGTTTACAACAGAATATTTATTTTCAGGGATAGGTGAAATTCCTTACCGGTGGTGAAAGTCCACGAGAGGAGCGGTGGCAAAGGCAGCCGCGCCTTTGATCGGGTGAAATCCCCGAACCGACGGCAGGATATTCGCTTGACGTGAAACGTCAAACGAAATCCGACAGCTGCTGCATAGCAGCAACTGTTTGATATTAGACTTTTGAATCGTGCGCAGAACAAAGTGCAGTATATTTGCAAGTCTGACGTGCAGGGAGAGTCTGACACTTTTGCGAAGCAAAATGTGTCCGATTTAGACTTTGCACGCAGTGCAAAGTCTAATATCATAAAGTCCGGATGAGAGAAAATGAAAGAAGGAATGGGAGCGGCAGAGGTCTGCGGCGCTCATGTCACTTTGTCCCGCAAAATAAGTGCGGGATTTTTTGTTTCTCTCCTGCCTCATTTTTATATCATAAAAGCAATGGGATGCGAATATTCAAACCGAGTGAACGATTTTAGTGCAGCACCTGTTGCATAGGCATGGAGGTTTATATCATGAACACAAATACTAAAACAAAGGTGAGCCGCACAGGCGACTCAAAAATTCGCACGATGGTGGCTGTTGCAGTATTTACGGCGCTGGCGTATGTATGCTGCGTACTCTTTCACTTCAAGCTTTCCTTTTTGTCTTTTGACTTAAAGGATGCCGTCATGGCGGTGGGCGCGATGTTTTTCGGCCCTGCTTACGGTTTCGCAATGGTTGTGCTTGTCGCTTTTCTTGAGATGATTACAATAAGCTCGACGGGTGTGTACGGGTTTATAATGAATATTATCTCAAGCACCTTTTTTGTGTGTGTTTGCAGCATTATATATAAGTACAGGCGCACTATGGCGGGAGCCGTTTTTGGAATGATTTGCTCGGTGATTTCCATGACAGCGGCGATGATGATAGCGAACATTATCATCACGCCTCATTTTATGGGGACGACCACAGAGGCTGTCATTGAAATGATTCCGACAATACTCTTCCCGTTTAACCTGACAAAGGCTATATTCAACGCGTCGCTGTCATTCATTATATATAAGCCTGTATC
>JAJQHI010000170.1 GCA_021199825.1 Bacillota bacterium | reverse complement strand
CATTCTTATTATAGCACAGCTCGAACAAAAAGTAAAGGATTTTTCGAACGGAAACGAATAAAAGTTGCACACCGTGTGAATTTCGCAGTACAAGAAATAATTCAATAAAAATTAACTTGCACGTTCGCTGATTATAATTTATAATATTACTTTGAGGGCGTGATGTTCGAAATCTGTTTTTTCTGTGAAAAACGATTTTATCCCGCTTTTTATCGCATATTGATTATTTGTATCGAAAGGAATCGAATAAAAATGAAGCTTGGTATCATCGGATTGCCTAACGTTGGAAAAAGCACGTTGTTTAATGCGCTTACATCGGGAGGTGCGGAGTCCGCAAATTATCCTTTTTGCACAATAGAGCCGAATGTGGGAGTCGTGCCTGTGCCCGACTCTCGCCTTGATTGGCTGGCGGGCATATATAACCCGACGCTTTACACACCCGCGACAATTGAATTTGTTGATATCGCGGGGCTCGTGAAGGGCGCGTCCCAAGGGGAGGGGCTTGGAAACAAATTTCTCTCTCATATCCGCGAAACGGACGCGCTTATTCATGTTGTGCGCTGCTTTGAGGGCGGAGACATCGTTCATGTGGAGGGAACGGTTGACCCTGTCAGGGACGTTGAGATAATCAATATGGAATTGATTCTCTCCGACATTGAAACGCTTGAGCATAAGCTTGACCGCACCAAAAAGCAGGCTAAGGGAGACAAAACACTTGAGGCTGAGGCGGAGCTTCTGGAGCGCGTCATATCGGAGCTTTCAAGCGGAAAAACCGCACGTGCGGTTGAGTTGACTGACGATGAGAAAGCGGTGCTTGACACGGTGAACCTTTTGACGATGAAGCCGGTAATATACGCTGCCAACATCGGAGAGGATGACATAGGCGGCGGATATGAGGAAAATGAACACTATATAAAGCTTTCTGCTCTTGCCGCCTCCGAAAAATCTGAGATTATCCCCGTATGCGCCGGAATCGAGGCTGAGATTGCCGGGCTTGACAGCGAGGACAGGCAGATGTTCCTTGAGGATATGGGCATTGCACACTCAGGTCTTGAGGTGCTTATACAGAAAAGCTACAGTCTGCTCGGTCTTATCAGCTATTTGACGGCGGGTCCCAAGGAGGTGCGCGCTTGGACAATAAAGCGGGGAACCAAGGCACCGCAGGCAGCGGGGAAGATTCACAGCGACTTTGAGCGCGGATTTATACGCGCAGAAATCGTCTCGTATGAAGCCCTTCACGAATGCGGAAGCATGAATGCCGCAAAGGAAAAAGGTCTTGTTCGCTCCGAGGGCAAGGATTACGTTATGCAGGACGGAGACGTTGTGCTTTTCCGATTCAACGTGTAGGACATTACACGTGCCTTGGCACGTGCCAAGTACGTTAAAAATAAAAAAAGCTTTGAATGCGCGGCTTTTTGCCCGCATTCAAAGCGATTTTTTTATTTGCGGCTGCCGGATGTTACGCCTCTGGCGCTCGTTTTCTTGTCAGGCTCAATCTCTCCGACCTTCAAAAGCGACATCTTTGTTAGCATAGGTCCGACAAGCTCAAGGATAAGAATTGAGAACAGCACAATGCTGCGGATCAGGGAAGCGTCGTCTGCGCCTAAGGACTCCTGCGCCGTAATTGTCATTCCAAGTGCGACGCCTGCCTGAGGAAGGAGAGTTATTCCGAGATACTTGCAAATATCGGGGCTGCATCCGACCGCTTTCGCGGAAAGGAATGTTCCGCTGATTTTGCCCACGGCGCGCGTCAGAATAAAGATAATGCCTATAAGTATTATTGTAACGTCACTGAATACCGAAAAGTCAAGGCTCGCGCCTGAGATTACAAAGAAGAATATGAAAAGCGGCGTAGTCCAGCCGTCCGTGCGCTCCATAAGCTCCTCCGAGTAGTCGCACATGTTGCAAAATACGGTGCCCAGCATCATGCAGACGAGAAGCGAGGAGAATCCAAGCGATACGGGACCTATTTCAAATTCAAGCATCGAAAGACCGACTGTCAAAAACACAAACGCAATGCACATTGACATTCTCTTTGAGCGTGAGTGAAAGAATCTTTCCACAAATGTAAGAAGCGCGCCCATAACGGAGCCCAGAATCAGGGACGCTATTATTTCAACGAGTGGGTTTACAATGATTGAAATCACGTCAACCGTGCCGCTGTCAATCGCCTTTGCAATTCCGATTGATACGGCGAAAACTATAAGTCCTACGGCATCGTCAAGCGCTACAATCGGCAAAAGCAGGTCAGTGAGCGGTCCATGTGCCTTATATTGGCGGACAACCATGAGGGTTGCTGCGGGCGCCGTGGCGGTGGCGATTGCGCCAAGCACAATAGCGGACGGCAGAGAAAGCTTGTCGGGCATTATAAAATGCACGATAATAAGCACAATGTCAACAAGCAGCGCCGCCATCATAGCCTGAGCTATTCCGATAACAGTTGCCTGCCTGCCCGTCTTTTTGAGCTGTGAGAGGCGAAATTCGTTTCCTATCGCAAACGCGATGAAGCCGAGCGCGCAGTCGGAGAGAATATCAAGGCTGTCGATGAACTCGGATGAGGTAAAGCCAAGTCCGTCAATTCCGAGCGCTCCCAAAGCGTACGGACCTATCAGTATGCCGGCGATAAGGTACGCGGTAACCGCGGGAAGCTGCAGCTTTTTAGCCGGGCGCGAGACAAACAGCCCTGCCAGAACCGCAACAGCGAGTGTAATCAGATACGTTGTAGTCATAATACCACACTTTCTTAAAAATTGAATCAATCAAATATTTTTTTCCGAAAGACCGCCATGTGTATAGCGCGCTTTGAATGCGTGAATGCACCGCGATCCTCGCGGAGAAATATTTTATCACAAACGCACGGGAAACTCAACATATAAAATGACGAAAAATCAGAGCGCTGCAGCGAGTTTTTCGTATTACCTTGAGCCCGGAGCTTCACATAAAAATCATAACTCAGGTAATGTCTCGCTATTGACACGGCAAAAAAACCGTGATAGAATAATACTGCCTTTGAGGGGGACACTGAGGGGAGGTTTTTGCCGTTTAGTCTATGATTTTTGATAAGCTTTTTCGACCGGATTTCATGTTTCTTCATTTTTATGACGTGACGGCAGATTTTTGTCGCGAAAACGGGATTTCAGCCCTGATTTGCGATATTGACAACACCCTTGTGACATATGACGACCCCGAACCGACGGAAAATGTGCTTTCATGGCTTTCCTCTCTTGAGAAAGCCGGCGTTAGTGCGGCTTTTGTTTCAAACAACAACGCCGAGCGCGTTGAAAAATTCAACTCGCGTCTCGGTTTCCCCGCGTATTCCAAAAGCGGCAAGCCCAAAACTGATTACATATTGAAGGCGATTTCAGATTTGGGTGTTGAAAAAACTGAAGCGGTATGCTTGGGAGATCAGCTTTTCACTGACTGCTGCGGCGCGAAGCGGGCAGGGGTGCGCATGATTCTGGTGCCGCCGATAAAGGATAAGAAAACCCCGTTTTTTAAGGCAAAGCGTTCACTTGAGCTGCCGTTTATGAAGCGCTACCTCAAGGACGCGGGAATTGAGCGCACGACTTGGGGAATATAAATCATAAGGATATATCTGTGCTTTTTATAGTTTGGAGGGAATCTCATGCATACTAAGCTTCTTTTGTTTTTAAATCGATTTTTCCCTTTGCCGGTTCATCCCTTTAACCTCCAAAATGAAGGGGGGAGCTATGCTAAGTGGGAATACGAAAAGGGAGCGGATACAATAGCCTTTTACACTGAGCGATATACAACTGACGAAATGTTTGCGGACAAGGTGATTCTCGACATTGGCTGCGGAGCCGGCGGCAAGACGATGTATTACGCTTTACACGGAGCGTCACACGCTGTCGGGATCGATATTTTGCCTAAATATCGTGAGGAATCAGAAAAGCTTGCGCGAGAGCTTGGGTGTGAGGACAAATTTGAATTCGTTTCGGGGGATGCGGCTGACAGCGGTTTTCCAAGCGAAAGCTTCGATACTGTTATCATGAATGACGCGATGGAGCACGTATCTAATCCCGAAGGCGTACTCTTAGAGGTGGAACGTGTTTTGAAAAAGGGCGGGCGGCTTTATGTTAATTTCCCGCCTGTAGACCATCCGTTTGGCGCACATTTGTCCGATTTGATCGGCATACCGTGGGTGCATTTGTTCTTTAGCGAAAAGACCCTAATTGCCGCATATAAGGAGCTGTGCAAAACGGTGCCTGACGGAGAGGAGCGCATAAAATTTCGTATTTCTGAGAATGAAAACGGGGAAGAGTATTTTTCGTATATCAATCATATGACGATTAAACGTTTTAACCGTCTCTGTGAAAATACGGGACTGTGCAGAATTTACTACAAAGAGGTTCCGCTTCGCAGATTTTTGACGCCGCTCGCGAAATTTCCGCCCACAAAAAGATTCTTTGTTAAGATGGTTGTCGCCGTGCTCGAAAAGACGAGCGAATAATCAACCGATTTTGCTTTTTTTCGTATATATCGCGGCAGCCGCCGCTTTATATAACCATACTAATTCTATACTTTTGGAGGAAAAACAAATGACAAGGCTTGAAAAAGCACTCGCAAAGCTGAAGAGCTGCGATTATGACGCGCTTTATATCTCATCGGAGATAAATCAGCGCTATGTCACCGAATTTGCCTTTACGGACGGATTCGTGCTTATCACAAAGGAAAAATCCTATGTTGTGACGGATTTCCGCTACATTGAGGCAGCCCGTGAAAAGGTTATCGGCGACTTTGAGATAATCGGCGAAAGACGCGCTGATCTGCTCAAGACGCTCTGCGCTGAAAATCATGTTAAGTCCCTCGGCTTTGAGGACGGAAACCTTTCATACGCGGGATATAAGTCACTCAAAGGACAGCTTGAAGGCGTAGAGCTCGTTCCCGCCGGCAGATTCATCGAGGCTTTGAGGCTTTATAAGGACAAGGAAGAGGTCGAGAATATCACCAAGGCTCAGAGAATCGCGGAAAAGGCGTTCGCCGAGACAATCCCTTATATTA
>JAJQHI010000123.1 GCA_021199825.1 Bacillota bacterium | reverse complement strand
TTGTGTTTTCGAGCGTTTATGCGCAAAAAAAGCACAGCCGCGGGGCATGAAAATCGTTTTTGCGCCCGCGGCTGTACAATTTAAAGTAAAATTTTATTTTTTAGCAAATCTGATGACGTTCCATGACGCCGCGGGGAGCACCGACTCGGCGTATCCGCCGGCAAGCTTTGTCACGCCGTTTGACTCAGGCACAACATTATAGGGATTTTCCTCAGTGTTGACCGCGTTCACGTCGTCGTGATGCATTGTGATGTGCTCAACGGGATGATATCCCTCAAAGCTGCGCATATCAATTGAGGTAACAATATCCTCCTTGAGGTTCTTGTTTACGGCGAACACCGTAACCTCCCCCTTCTCCTCGTTGTAAACAGCTACGCTGTCAACGTACGGAATATCGGTGAAGTAACCCGAATCGTATTTGTCGCAGTCTACCTTTGTGATGAGAGCCTCTCCGCGTCCCCACTCCGAGCAGTGCATGAACGGATAGAATATCGTCTGCGCCCAAGCGCCGCCGCCGTTTCTTGTCATAATAGGCGCGATAACGTTGACGAGCTGAGCCAAGCACGCGACCTTTACGCGGTCAGCGTGGCGGAGCATCGTGATAAGAAGCGAGCCTATCAAAAGTGCGTCCTCGAAGTTGTAGACATCCTCAAGCTGAGGCGGAGCAATGCTCCAGCGCTCAAACGGCTTTCTGTTCGGGTCCTCGTTGCAGTGATACCACACGTTCCACTCGTCAAAGCTTATATTCACCTGATTGCGCGAATGCGTAATCACCTTTGAATAGTCAATCGTCGAAACAACGCTCTTGATGAAGTAGTCCATGTCAAGGTTGTTCGCGAGGAAGGTGGGCGTGTCGTGCGCGTGGTTGTTGTAATACGCGTGGCATGATACGTAGTCAACGTTTGAATAGCTGTGACCGAGCACTGTTGACTCCCATTTGCCGAATGTGGGCATTCCCGATGATGATGAGCCGCATACAACGCACTCAATTGACGGGTCAAGCCACTTTAAAACCTTAGCGGTCTCATTCGCGACTCTGCCATATTCGTCAGCTGTCTTAGCGCAAATCTGCCAAGGACCGTCCATCTCGTTTCCGAGGCACCAGAGCTTGATATCAAAGGGATCTGCATACCCGTTCTTGATTCTCATATCGGAATACTTCGTTCCCGCGGGGAGATTGCAGTATTCCATGAGATTTTTCGCGTCGTCAGCTCCGCGTGTTCCGAGGTTGACAGCCATCATAACCTCAGTGTTCGCGAGCTTCGCCCACTTCTGGAACTCATCGATTCCGACCTCATTGGTCTCGATTGTTCCCCAAGCCATCTCACGGCGGCGCGGGCGCAGCTCCTTGGGACCTGTGCCGTCCTCCCAATCGTATCCCGACACGAAGTTTCCGCCGGGATAGCGGACAATCGGCACACCAAGCTTCCTGACAAGCTCAATTACGTCCCCGCGGAAGCCGTCGGCATCAGCCGTCGGGTGCGTCGGCTCGTAAATTCCCCCGTATACGGCGCGTCCGAGATGCTCAATGAAGCTGCCGTAAATCCTCTTATCGACCTGACCTATTATGTATTCACGGTCAAGCTTGATTTTTGCGTTCATAAATGATTTCCTTTCCTGATTGAACTTTTATTTATCCTCTTTTGGGATTTTCAGAATGTTTACCGAGTGAGGCGCGAACTCGTGCACAAACGGCACAGACGATACCTCAAACGAATCAAACGCCGTCGCGACGTTTTCGGGCGACTCAAAGCTGTTCCTCGCCTCAAGCGAATCCGCCGTGAGTGTCTCAAGACCTATGCGTCTGCCGCCCTCGCCGACGCCCTCAACATCTATCTCAAGCGTAATAGGCGTTGAACGAACGTTGACAGCCTTGATGATAACCTCATCCGTCCCCTCGTCGTATGTTGAGGAGACATATATTCTGTGAGGCTCAGCGGGCACATACTCCACATCGTGAACCACCGTGTCGTTTATGCTGCATATAATATGATTGCCGCAGCGCTCAATCCTGAGCTTAAGCTCCCCGTCAAGGTCAGCCTCAATCTGAGCCGAGGCAAACCTGTCGTCATATCCGCGCACCTCATATGAGAGGAACGATTCATTTCCGCGGAAGCCGCCTATGTGCCATGTGAAGCCCTCGTTCTCACCGCGGCAGAAGCCTATGGAAAAGCCGTGGCGATGACGCTCGCCGGGTCTGTCCGGGAACTCAAACGTGCGCTCCTCAAGCTTCGCCGTGCATTCAAACACGAAGCTTTCATAGTCGCCGTTTACCCTGACATCGTTGGCGCCGAATCTCCTTCTCGGAGGACGTCCGCCGCCCTCACCCTCAGGCGCGGGTTCAGGTGTCTTTTTGAGCTTGCCGTCACTGTAGGTCCAGTCGCCCTCAAGCGCCTCAACGTCAGCCGCAGACGGAGACGTGCCGTCTACCTTTATTCCCTCAAAGAGCGCGCCGCCTGGACCGACTCCCAACCCAAACGAGCCCGAAATCCTCTTCGGCTCCGTCTTTTCGTCCTCAGGCGTAATCTCAACGGAATGCTCAAGCGTAACGTCGCCCTGATTGACGGAATACATCTTCTGAACATAATAGCTCGGAATGCCGAAAATCTCGTGGTTATTGTACCAGATGAGGTTCGGGTTCCAGTTCACATAATCCGTGTTGCACAGAAGCGGCGCGTAGCATGTGAGCGCCACGCGGTCGGCGTTATTCTCAAACGAGGTCATGTATGCCGCCTCGCAAAGCGCGTTATAGAATGTGTCGCCGCGGCTCGCGTACTCGCCGAGGAATACCTTCGGTCCCTTCGGATCATAGAAATCCGATGAGTAGCGGTCATAATTCTTTATCAGTCAGTCGGGCGAGACGTAGTAATGCTCATCAACGCCATAGGAATTGTTCTCCCGCGAGCTTTCCCAGCCAAGGTCAAAGCCCTTGCCTGCAGCCCACGGACCTGCCGTGTTGAGAATCTTAACATCAGGATATTTTTCCGCGATAGCGTTATGAAAGAGAGGATAGCGCTCAAAGAAAGCCTCGTCGTTTTCCTCGTTTCCGATAGCTATATATTCAACGCCGAAGGGCTTGGGATGACCGAGGGAGGCGCGGTATTTGCCCCACTTTGTCGTCTTTTCGTCCCCGTTCGCGAATTCGAGCAGCTCAAGCGCGTCGTCAATCCACGCCTGCATTTCCTCCATGGGAACGCCTTCCTGCCTGTGGGGATTGAACGCTCCCGGCAAAACGGGCAGCGGCTTTGTGCCTATATCCTCGCAGAAGAGGAAGAACTCATAATAACCGAAGCCGTATGTCTGATTGTAGCGCCAGTTGTTCTTCTTTGACGGACGCGCCTCAAGCGGACCGAGCGTGTTCTTCCATCTGTACATCGAATCTCTCGCGTGAATGTCAAGCGAACCGTCATGCGTGAGGCATCCGCCGGGGAAGCGCATGAATTTCGGCTTCAGCGCCTCAAGGAAACCCGCGATGTCGGGACGCAGACCGTTCTCACGTCCGCGGAACGTGTTTTTCGGGAAAAGCGACACCATGTCAAGGCATACGTCCCCGCCGCCGTGAACAAGGATAACAAGACGCCCCGAAAAGTCCTCGGCACAGGAGGTGATGGTCGTCTCATACCTTTCCCACTCCGTTGACGACACCGTAATCTCAGCGCTGCCGTAAAGCTCGCCCTCAGTCGATTCAAGCCTTATCTCAATCGGCTCGCAAAGGCAAATGTCGCGGCGCGCGAATACTGAAAACGCGTATTCTGCCCCCGCGTAAAGCGGAATACCTGTGTTAAATCCCACATTGACGGCGCCTACCGTGCCCACGGTCTTATATGTTCCGTCGTTGTGGCTCCCCTCATGCGCTCTGTTTTTGATGCGCAGATAGTGGGTATTGTTCACATTCAAAGGATAAACGGACTCGACCGCTGCGGAAACCTCACCTCCGTCGCGTGAAATGAACTCCCATGCGGTCGTGGGCATATAGCTTCCATTGTCGATGGGGTCAAATTCAAACGAGCGATTCTGCACGGTTTCGGCATAAAGTCCGCCGTCAGCCGCGTGATTTATATCTTCAAAGAAGATACCGTAAAGGTCTCCTGTCGGATAAAGCTTCTTTTGAGCGTTCACGCGAATTTTGGAATTCTTGTTATCGGACATTTTAATCTCCCTCCTTACTTTTAGAAAAACAGTTTTTTATTTATCACTACGCCTGATTATCGGCGTATATGCGTCCTTTTTTGGATCACGCGGCGGCAGATGCGTCATGAAATCCTGACATATCAAAAGCACCGCGCAAAGTGCGAACACAACCGCCGCACCGAGAAAATACACATTCGCGCTCACCCATACGGCGGCGGCAACAATGAAAAGCACAGCCGCACCTAAAGCGGCGCCGTATACCATGCCCGCCGTGCCGGACGGAATCTTCGCCGCCTCCTTGCCGAAAAAGGCAAGCGTCGGCTTATATCCGCTCGCTCCCGAAAAGCCATCGTAAAGGCGTGTACCGCCGAATACCGCGACTATGAGTGAGGCTATGAGCAGCCACCACATAACGCCGGGTGCCTCATCATAATAAAGCGCGATAACGTCCGACTGATAGTATACTCCGTCAAGCACACGGTAAAATACATACCCGCCGTCGTCATATTTATAGCTTACAATCTCCGTTGTGCGCTGCTTTCCGACAAGCGTCGCCGTCGTCGTTATGACATAGCTGTAGCTTATCCTCACATCCCCCGCCTCAGGAGAGCTGTAATCAGCCGAATTTGTAATAATGCTGCCGTCAACGACGCTGTACCCGTCAACGCTCACCTCCGAAATCCCATCAAGCGCCGCAATTGAATCGGAATCAATCAAAAGCAGCTGCTCATCCGATACCGTGTAGTCGCCGAGCGTCACATTGTGCGCGCTGTAGTAGTTTGACTTGATATTTGACGGATATGAGGTCGGGTTCTGGTGCTCGTCGTCAAACTCGGACGAATCAATAAGCTCCTCGCTCCATATAAGCTCATAAACTCCCTCATCGTTCAGCGTCCACTGATACA
>JAJQHI010000105.1 GCA_021199825.1 Bacillota bacterium | reverse complement strand
ATAAGCTCCGCGATGAACAGGCGGAAGCCGTGCAGAGAACGGCAGACTATTTTGACGGCAGAGAATCGGGGGAGTTTTTGTGAAACGCGAAGCCGCGTTTCGGCAAAACGCTCTCCGCGTACGATTTGTGCGTGAGGCTTGACGCCGTGAATGTACTTATCGTGACCAATCGCCCCGCTATAGCAAATTCATGGTATTCGGATTATGAGACCTTCCTTGGTCCGCAGTCTGGATATACATTTGTGAGCAATGTTGACGGCATTAAAGATAAAAGGTTCGTATACAGCCGCGAGGAATATAAGGAGAAAGTTCTCGCGAGCGGCGGTGACGCGATAAACCGCTGCATTGAGTTTGTCAGCCTGCAGGATCTGAAAGGGTCGCTTTATTTCGGCAGAGACAAGGATAAGCTGCGTGAGGTCGCCGAGATGACGTGGGACATTCTCATCATAGATGAGGCGCACGAGGGCGTTGACACATACAAAACGGATACGGCGTTCAATAAAATACGCCGCAAACGGACGCTTCACCTGTCGGGCACGCCGTTCAAGGCGCTTGCGAATGATAAATTTCCGGAGAGCGCAATATATAACTGGACGTATGCCGACGAGCAGAAAAAGAAGCGCGATTGGGACACGTCAAGCGAGCTTGAGAACCCGTACGGGAGCCTGCCGCGCCTTTCGCTTTTCACGTATCAGATGTCGGACATTATCCGCGACAAGGTAAAAAAGGGCATAGCGCTCGCAGACAATGAGATTGAAGAGTACGCCTTCGACCTGAATGAGTTTTTTGCGACAAATGAGGCGGGGAAATTCATACACGACTCAGACGTTGACAAGCTTTTGGACGCCCTGACGTGCCGTGAGAAGTTCCCGTTTTCCACGCCTGAGCTCCGGAGTGAGCTGAAGCATACATTCTGGATACTGAATCGTGTGAAAAGCGCAAAGGCACTTGCAAAAAAGCTGCAGCTGCACCCCGTATTCAAGGATTACGAGATTATTCTGGCTGCAGGCGACGGAAAATTAGATGACGATGATGAAAACGAAAAGTCCTATGACAAGGTGGTAAAGGCAATCGCTGAACACGATAAAACCATCACTCTTTCCGTAGGACAGTTGACCACGGGAGTTACAATTCCTGAATGGACGGCAGTTCTCATGCTTTCCAATATGGCAAGCCCTGCCCTCTATATGCAGGCTGCTTTTCGTGCGCAAAATCCGTGTCTGTTTACAGACAGCAGCGGCAATTCATATAGAAAAGAGAATGCTTATGTGTTCGACTTTGACCCTGCCCGTACCCTGACGATTTTTGAGAAATTCGCCAATGACCTGATTCCTGAAACTTCTGGAGATAAGGGTGACTTTGACAGCCGGAAAAAGCATGTTAGGGAGCTTCTGAATTTCTTCCCGGTATACGGTGAGGATGAAGAAGGCTCTATGGTGGAGCTTGACGCGGAGCGTGTCCTCTCGATTCCGCGCCGCATTCACGCAAGGGAAGTTGTCGAGCGCGGCTTTATGTCAAATTTCCTCTTTTCGAATATCAGCGGCATTTTCAGCGCGCCTAAAGAAATTATCGACATCATCAACAATATGCAGGCAATTGAGGAGCCGAAAGCCTTAGCTCCCGCCGCTGTAGATGAAACGACAGCGGACGCGCTGAGCCTCAATGAAAAGGGCGAGGTTGAAATTCCGCACGAGCGTGTTATCGGTACGGCAGGTGAGCTTTTTGGCGATAAGATTTATGCGGATGTTGACGAGCAGCTGGAAGCAGCCGTAGAAGAAATCCAGAGGAATGTTGATTTAACATTAAACCCCAAGAGGGATGAGCTTAAGGAGCTTCGTGAGCAGTTTTCAAAGCCGATTGCGGATACGCTCATGGAATCTGCCAAGGCACAGTATGGCGCGGATTTGAAAAAATCCACCCAAAATCGTCTGGAGCGCAAAATTCAGGAGACCACAGACACGGTTGTAAATCGTGCCTACGGGAATTATACGATTCAGGACAATCAGCTCATCAAGGAGCGTGATGACAGACTTCATGAGGCGCAGAAATCAGGCGCTCCTATGGAGGAAATCACGCGGATTGATGATGAGTACAGCTCAAGACGTGTCCAAGGCTATCAGGACATGGTGGAGAATATCAAAAAAGAGCTTAAGAGCGGCGAAACGGTGAAAAAAGCCGCGGAGACAATCGTTGAAACCGTTGAGACCGAGAAGCTGAATGCGCAGAAGGATTCTATAGAAAGCGCCGTGCGCGACCATCTGCGCGGATTTTCACGCACTATTCCCGCGTTTCTTATGGCTTACGGCGATGAAAGCACTACTCTTTCGAACTTTGACACGCTTGTGCCGGAGGAGGTTTTCTGGGAGGTAACCGTCAATCCGCAGAATGGTCAGGGAGTGACACTCGACCAATTCCGTATGCTGCGCGACGGCGGAGATTATGTGACCGAATCAGGTGAGAAAAAGCACTATGACGGACATCTTTTCGATGAGGTTGTATTCAACGATGCCGTGAAGGAGTTTATGAAAAGGCGGGCTGACCTTGCGAATTACTTTGAACCCAACAACAAGGGAGATATTTTTGACTATATTCCGCCGCAGCGCACAAATCAGATTTTCACGCCTAAAAATGTTGTGCAGGATATGGTGGACAGGCTTGAAAAAGAAAATCCCGGCTGCTTTGATGACCCGAACGCGACCTTCGCCGACCTGTATATGAAGTCGGGAATGTACATCACGGAAATTGTGAAAAGGCTTTATCAAAGCAGGCGCATGAGGGCGCTTTTCCCCGATGACAGCGCAAGGCTGAATCATATCTTTGAAAAGCAGGTGTACGGATGCGCTCCGACGGAGATAATATACCGTATCTGCCGCCGCTATATTCTCGGTTTCAGTGATGATATGCACATTGAAAAGGATAACATCCGTCTTTGTGATACCCTGGAATACGCAAAAAACGGCACAATGGATGAGAAAATGCGTGAGCTGTTTGATTTGTAAAGGAACCGCCAAGATTGATCCTGACTGCGAATGGTTTCACAATGGGGAGCATAAAGAGATGCTTGCGTATGCGTCATGGACAATATAACAGTAAAAAGCAGGTCGACTCATCCTTGAGCCGACCTGCCTTGTCTTCAGGAAAAAATCAGCACCACACCCGTGATGCTGATTTTTCATTATTTCAATTATATCAGTGACCTGTAAAGCTCCGCTATCTCCTCAACTGATGTGTCACGCGGGTTGCCGGGGCAGCACGCGTCCGCAAACGCGCTCTCTGCGAGGAAGGGAATGTCCTCTTCCTTAACAATGCCCTTGAGATTTGCGGGAATGCCAACGTCAGCCGAAAGCTTCTTCACCGCGTCAATTGCCGCACGGCTCGCCTCCTCGGCACTCATTTCGTCAATTCCCTCAACGCCCATCGCGCGTCCAATGTCGCGGTATCTCTCGCCGCTCACGGGCAGATTGTACTCAAGCCCCGTCGGCAGAATAATCGCGCACGCAACGCCGTGAGGCGTGTCGTAGAGCACTGACAGCCCGTGCGCCATCGAATGCACAATTCCAAGCCCAACGTTTGAAAATCCCATGCCCGCGATGTACTGCGCCAGCGCCATGCCCTCGCGCCCGTCGGGATCTCCTGCCACAGACGCTCTCAGATTCTTCGATACAAGCTCGATTGCCTTCAGATGGAACATGTCCGTCATCTCCCACGCAGCCTTCGTGATGTATCCCTCAATCGCGTGCGTCAGCGCGTCCATTCCAGTCGCCGCCGCAAGACTCTTCGGCATCGTCATCATCATCTCAGGATCTACAACAGCGACCTCCGGGATGTCGTGCGTGTCAACGCATACAAACTTGCGCTTTTTTTCAACGTCCGTGATGACATAGTTGATTGTCACCTCCGCCGCAGTGCCCGATGTTGTCGGAACAGCTATTGTAAACGTCGCGTGATTCTTTGTTGGTGCAACCCCCTCAAGCGAGCGTACATCCGCAAATTCGGGATTCTCGTTGATAATTCCGATAGCCTTCGCCGTGTCCATTGCCGAGCCGCCGCCGATAGCTATAATGCAGTCTGCCCCAGACTTTGCGTACTCGGAAACACCGTGCTGCACATTCTCAATCGTCGGATTCGCCTTCACGTCAGAGTAAACAGAGTACTCGAAGTGCACCGCGTCAAGCAAATCCGTCACCTTCGCCGTTACCCCGAATTTGATAAGATCGGGATCGGTGCATACAAAAGCCTTTTTCAAGCCCCTGCTTTCAAGCTCGGGAACAATGTTTGCAAGCGCTCCCTTGCCGTGATGCGAAATCGTGTTAAGAACAATACGTCCTGCCATAAAACCGTCTCCTTTCAGACAATATTATATTTTTAAAAATTACCGTTTTTCACGCTCAAGCGTGTCCCACACGCCCAGCATATACATGATTCCGAGCGCGCGGTCGTAAAGCCCGTACCCCGGACGGCAGACCTCACCCCAGAGGTGCCTGCCGTGATCGGGTCTGATGTAGCCCTCAAACCCGCAGTCGTGATAAGCCTTCAATATCTCAAGAATGCCGACGTCCCCGTCAGAGTCGCGGTGCGACGTCTCGGAAAAATCCCCGTTCGGGAAATGCTTCACGTTCCTGATATGCGCGAATGCCACCCTGTCACAGTATGTGCGCACAATGTCGGGAATGTTGTTGTCGGGATTCGCCCCAAGCGAGCCGGAGCATAAGCAAAGACAATTGTATTCGTCGTCCACCATAGAGAGGAAGCGCCCGATTGACGCCTTGTCAACAAGCAGCCTCGGCAGCCCGAAAATGTCCCACGGCGGATCGTCCGGATGAATCGCCAGCTTGATGCCTGTCCTGTGGCATACGGGCATCAGCGCGTCAAGAAAATACTTGAGATTGTCCCACAGCACCTCCTTAGTTACGGGACGATACATCTCAAAAAGCTCGTCCAGCCTCGCCATTCTCTCAGGCTCCCATCCGGGGAAGGTCATCCCGTGAAGATTGTTCAAAATATAATCCGCCATGGCGCGGTAATCGCCCTGAATTTTGTCCTTTTCATAGTAAAGAGCCGTTGAGCCGTCAGGC
>JAJQHI010000194.1 GCA_021199825.1 Bacillota bacterium | reverse complement strand
GATGGACAGAGTACGATGATTATTATCGTACAATGTATAGGCAAAATATCGAAACGGGCGAAGTCGCACTTATTGCCGATTACGTGAGTGAAATGCGATATGATGACAGATTTTCTCCCACGGGTATAGCCTACACTTTATTTGACTACAATGAGGAATACGGATACAACGCTAAAAGTGAGATCTGGTGGTTTGACTGTGAAAGCTTAGAGACTCGTTTGCTCATTGATGTTGAAGATATATCGGATGAGTTTGATATTGTCAGTATGCCATATTCAGCAGGATATAATGATTATGCTGGAGGGTACATGATGGTTTCGATAGGTCATACCTACACTTATATCAACGAATACGACGAAGAAGAGATGTCTGCACATTATACACAAAACCTCTTCATCAATCCCGAAACGGGCGACTGGTTCATCATGGAGCGGCTGTACTGACCACACAAACAAAAATCAGCACCACTCAATGCGCAGTGATGCTGATTTTTATTTCTTCGACTTAGCACTTTACCTCATCCAAGCCTGTCATAGCTCCCCTTTTAGAAGCTTTTGAAGGGATTCTTAAGGGGGACTTTTCTCGAAAAGTCCCCCTTAAGCGTGGTTTGGAGCAGCGCTCCAATTATTCCTTTACTCCGCGCACCATGCGATGGTGGTCATCAGCGCGAGTTCCGCGTGAGACGCGTCAAGTCTGCTGTACTGCACGACGACAGGCTCGCTCGACTCAACGAGAATCGCGTACGGCGTGTCGTATGGTATCCCCTCGCCGTCAGCGCCGCGTATTTTGTCAAGCCTGACGTGATTCGTCCTGCCCGCGCCGACGACGGCGGAAAAGCCCGTCAGCGGCTCTCTGTCCTCAAAAAGAAGCGTAAAATCAAGCTTCGCCTCGACCGCTCCTGTGTTGATTGCGCAGACAGCCTCATGCGTCGTCAGATCGTTTTTCGACTCAGAGCCCAAAAACGCGTCGGGTATGAGCCATACCTTTTTTCCGTATGCCTTCATTTCTGCTCTCTCCCTTCATGTATTTCCTTTATCGCAGCCAAAAGCTCCTGCGGGCTTTCGGCTATCATGTCAGCTCCCGCGCCCGCCAGAACCTCACGCGGTCTGTATCCCCATGTCACGCCAACACAAGCGGCGCCCACACCGTGCGCCGTCATCACGTCAACGTCTGAGTCGCCTATGAATATGAGCGATTCGGGCGCGACTTCGAGCGCCTTCGCCACAGCCCTAGGCGCTTCGGGTGAGGGCTTTACGCTGTATTTGCCCTGACCCAGCACAAAATCAAATATGCCCGCGTACCATTTGTCAATCAGTGCCCGCGTCAGCTCGTCGGGCTTGTTTGAAAGCACAGCCAGCGCCATGCCCTCCGATTTCAGCTGCCGCACCACATCCAAAAGCCCCTCGTAAGGCTTAGTGTCAACGGAAAAGTTCTCGCGGTAAATCCCGCGGTAAACATCCAGCGCCTCATCGACCGTCTCATCGCCGGCGCCTTCGGGAAGGGATACCTCCATCAAGCGGCGCGAGCCGTAGCCGATTCCCGAAAGCGTGTGCTCAAGGGTGCGTTCGGGATATGAAAGCGCCCTCAGCATTCGGTTGACGGACGCGTATATGTCGGGGAGCGTGTCAAGCAGCGTCCCGTCAAGGTCAAATATTATTCCATGCTTCATATGTCAGTTCTCCTTTGACGTATTTTTCTTCCCTCGCGCAGTGATGCGAGCGCGCCTCTCATGTATGCGGAGTAATCCTTTGCAAGGGCGGAGGGCGAGATGAGTGTTATCAGGTCGGTGAAGGTGAAAAGCCAGCCGTAAAGCGTCGGACTCGCCGAAACTCTCGCACGCAGAATGAATTTGTCACGCCCGCAGGGAGTTGTGTCCGCGTCCTTTCCGAATTTGTCAATCACCGCGTCCATCGCCTCACCCCGGCACATGAAGGCGGCGTCATATTCGTGCCCGTCGTACATATCAAAAACGCCGCCCTTCATGTATCTCTGTTCGGTGAAGCCTGCGGGTGCTTTTCTTGCGGGCGTGTCCGTCAGCGTCACCTCTCCCATCCTGTCAAGGCGGAAGGTTGTCACGCCGCGGTGCTTTTCGTCGTATCCGACAACATAGTAGCTGTCGTTATTCCATATCATGCTGTATACGGAAAGCATGTAGGTCGCGCCTGAATGCTTGTATACGCGGCGCTTTCCTGAGTCAAATGTGAAATACTTGAAGCTTACGGCGACCCCTTCGCTGTAAGCGCGCCAAACAAGATCAAGCGTGCGGAACAAATCCTTTGAGCCTGCCTTCGGGCGTTCCCTGAAATAAAGGCGGCGGCGAAGCTTGCTTGACTGACTCCTCACCGCAAGGGATGCCAGCTTTTCAATTAAAATTCTGCAATCCTCGTAGCCGATGAATTTTGAGGACTGGACCGCGTCGATTAAAAGCTTCAGCTCCGTCACGGTAAATGAGCGGCTCGCGAGGCGGAACCTGTTCTGCGTGCTCCTCTCGCATGAAATATCAATTCCCGCCGCGCGCAGAGCCTCGATGTCCTCGCCTATCGTGCGCCTGTCTGCGGGCATGCCGAGGGAGGCGAGGTGGTCGGATATCATTTTGATTGTTGCGTAGTGCTCCTCGTCCGTGTTCTCGTATAGATATATCAGCACGCGCACGGCACGCGTCTTTCCGTCCTCACGCAAAAATATTTCCTCCCGCGAATACGCAAAAATAAAACACCCGCTGACTGCGAAATGCATCAGCGGGCGTCCGTTAGAAGGCGCCACCCGGAATCGGACCGGGGGTGAAGGTTTTGCAGACCTCTGCCTTACCGCTTGGCTATGGCGCCATCGTATGATAGTATATCACATTCGATTTGATTTTGCAATACCCAAAACGAATTTTTTTTGCTCCGGACGAAATTTTTTTGCTCCGTGCGCAAAAAAAACTGACTTTCCGCTTGACAAACGCGAATAAGTCTGCTATAATATTATTGCTGCGTGAAAATCGAAGGCGTGCAACGCGCAAGCCGCAGGAAAGTTGTATCCTGACAAATCGAAGACTTGGCGCATGCTGGCAAACCGTCAGGTTTGTCTCGCGCAAGTCGAAGACTTGGCGCATGCTTGCTGATATGGCTCAGTTGGTAGAGCGCATCCTTGGTAAGGATGAGGTCCCCGGTTCAATTCCGGGTATCAGCTGCACAAAAAGGACTTATTGTGGTCGTGATGACCGCGGTAAGTCCTTTTTTAGTGGTTAGTGGTTAGTGGTCAGTGAGGAGTGAGGAGTGATTGGGGCTTCGCCCCAAGCCCCACTTAAGGGCTTCTTTTGCAAAAGAAGCCCTTAAGAATCCCAGAAAAACTTTTAAAAGGGGAAATAGGATTGTTCTGAATAAAATAAAGCGCTAAGTCAAAGAATTTCTCTTTCCTCGACTTAGCGCTTTACCATATCCCAGCCTGTCATAGTTCCCCTCCTAAAAGTTTTTGGGGGTGCAGGGGGTATTTTTTCAAAAATACCCCCTGCCATGGTTTGGAGCAGCGCTCCAATATAAACTTCCTTATTTTTTCAGCGCGACTGCAGCCTTTGCCTTTGCGGCGACATTTTCGGGTGTGAGCCCGAACACGCCGAGCAGCTCCTTCGCGGGTCCGCTCTTGCCGAACACGTCGTTGATTCCGAGCTTCACCACGGGTGTGGGCAGCTTTTCGGACAAAAGCTCCGAAACGGCGCCGCCAAGACCGCCTATGATTGATGCCTCCTCAGCGGTGACGATTGCTTCCGTTCTCTTTGCCGAGTCGATTATAAGCTCCTCATCAAGAGGCTTAATCGTGTGAATATTCACCACTCTCGCGGATATGCCCTCGTTTGCCAGAAGCTCACGCGCGCGCAGTGAAATCTCAACCATGATTCCGGTCGCGACTATTGTAACGTCATCGCCCTCCGCCAGCTTTACGCCGCGTCCGAGCTCAAAGCGGTATGTTTCCTTGTCGTTGATGACGGGGACAGCCATTCTGCCAAAGCGCATATAAACGGGTCCGACGTGGTTAATCGCCGCCTCAACAGCAGCTCTTGCCTCAACGGCGTCGGAGGGGTTGATTATCGTCATGCCGGGGATTGTCCTCATGAGGGCGATGTCCTCGTTGCACTGATGCGACGCGCCGTCCTCACCTACAGTGATTCCCGCGTGTGTCGCGCCGATTTTTACGTTGAGGTGGGGGTAGCCTATAGAGTTTCTCACCTGTTCAAACGCGCGTCCTGACGCGAACATTGCGAATGTTGACGCGAACGGGATAAATCCGCACGTTGAAAGACCCGCAGCGACACACATCATGTTCGCCTCTGCGATTCCGCAGTCAAAATGGCGGTCGGGAAACGCCTTTTTGAATGTGTCTGTCTTTGTCGCGTTGGCGAGGTCTGCATCAAGAACCACGAGATTTTCATATTTCGCGCCAAATTCCGCGAGCGCCTTGCCGTATGCTTCTCTTGTTGCTATTGTTTCTGCCATTTCACTCAGCCTCCGCTCTTATATCGATTCGCGGTAAGCCTTAAGCTCCGCTATCGCAGTCTTGTACTGCTCTTCGTTCGGCGCCTTGCCGTGCCAGCCCGCCTGATCTTCCATGTACGACACGCCGTGTCCCTTATGAGACGACGCGATAATAGCCGTTGGCTTGTCCGTGCATTCACGCGCATGAGCGAACGCGCTCTCAATCTGCCCGAAATCGTGCGCGTCAATGCTCACAACGTCCCAGCCGAACGCCAAAAGCTTTTCATCATGCGGCGTCGGGTTCATGACATCCGTGATTTTTCCATCAATCTGGAGCCCGTTCCAGTCGATAACGAGTGTGAGATTTGAAAGCTTGTAGTGAGCCGCGAACATCGCAGCCTCCCAAATTTGTCCTTCCTCGCTCTCGCCGTCGCCGACAACGGCGTAAACGCGGTAGGGCGCGCCCTTGATTTTAGCTGCGAGCGCCATTCCGCAAGCGGCTGAAAGCCCCTGACCGAGCGAGCCTGACGACATATCGACGCCGGGTATTCCCTTCATGTCGGGATGCCCCTGCAGATAGCTGCCCGTATGGCGGAAGGTTTTGAGGTCCTCAACCGGAAAATATCCGCGGTGAGCGAGCGTCGAGTA
>JAJQHI010000192.1 GCA_021199825.1 Bacillota bacterium | reverse complement strand
AAATAGACGTAACAGACCGTCCCGCGGCGCTCGGCGACACTGTTAATATCGACTATGAGGGCTTTGCTGACGGCGTTGCCTTTGAGGGTGGCAAGGACGAGGGACATAACCTCAAGCTCGGCTCAAATTCGTTCATTCCCGGCTTTGAGGACGGTGTTGTCGGACACAGCACGGGCGAGGAATTTGACGTAAACGTCACCTTCCCGACGGAATACCACGCAGAGGAGCTCGCCGGCAAGGACGCGACCTTCAAGGTAAAAATCAACTCAATAAAGCTTGAGGAGCTTCCCGAAGCGGACGATGAATTTGCAAAGGACGTTTCCGAGTTTGACACTATGGAGGAATACCGCAGGAGTCTCCACGAAAAGCTCGAAAAATCCAAGGAAGAGCAGGCTGACTACGAGGTTGAGTCTCAGATAGTTGACTTCGTTGTCGAGCATATAGAGTCGGATATACCGGAGGCTATGTACGTATCCGAGACAGAGAACGTCATCCGCGACTATGACATGAGAATGCGCAGCCAGGGAATCGACCTTTCAACATATCTCAAGTATACGGGAGAGTCGCTTGACGCACTCAAGGAGCAGGCCCGCCCTGTAGCTGAGCGTCAGCTCAAGAGCCGCCTCGCGTTTGAAAAGATCGCGGAGCTTGAGGGCGTTGTCGTATCCGATGAGGAGCTTGAGGCTGAATATAAGTCGCTTTCCGAACGCTACAGCGTTGAGATTGACAAGGTTAAGGAGTCAATCGCTTCGGCTGACCTTATTGAGGACCTCAAAATCCGCGGTGCCATGAAGCTTGTGAAGGACGCAGCCGTGGTGACCGAGGTTGAGCCTGAACACGACGAGGACGAGCATCATCACCATCATCATGACCACGAGGAGCATGAAGAGGCTCACGAGGAAGAGTCGGCTGAATAATCGCTCTTTATAACATATCACGACCGCTTTTTCATAAATATTTTTGTGCGCGGTGAATATAACCAATCAAGTATAAGGCATATAATACTATGATATTTGCTTTCCCAGGTATCATAGTATTATGTCAATATACAATTTTTCAAAATTTTAAAGGAGGACATCAAAATGCCGCTTGTTCCGACAGTAATTGAACAGACAAACAGAGGTGAACGCGCGTATGATATATATTCGCGTCTTTTAAACGACAGGATAGTGTTCCTTGCGGATGAGGTGAACGACACAACCGCATCGCTCGTTGTGGCACAGCTTCTTTTCCTTGAAGCGCAGGACCCCGACAAGGATATCTCTCTTTACATTAATTCGCCCGGCGGATCGGTAACCGCTGGATTCGCAATTTACGACACAATGAATTTCATAAAGTGTGACGTATCAACAATATGTATTGGTATGGCGGCAAGCATGGGTGCCTTCCTGCTCTCATCGGGAGCAAAGGGAAAGCGCATCGCTTTGCCGAACAGCACCATAATGATTCACCAGCCCAGCGGAGGTATGCAGGGTCAGGCGACAGACATCAAAATTCATACGGATTACCTTATCAAGACGCGCGAACAGCTCAACCGCATACTGTCCGACAACACGGGCAGAAGCTATGAGGAGATAGCTGACGCGACAGAGCGCGACAACTTCCTCTCGGCGGAGGAGGCAAAGAGCTTCGGACTCATAGATAAGGTATACACTCATCGCTGAATAAAATTCTAAGGAGGCGAAAATGCCTACCACAAACAGTGGAAATTCCGGCAGAAGGGGCGCTCTTCGCAGGTGCTCCTTCTGCGGGAGAAGCGAGGAACAGGTAAACTACCTCATCCCCTCGCCGAGCGGAAATTATATATGTGACGGCTGCGTTGACATCTGCGGCAGGATTTTAGACGAGCAGGAGGCGCTCAACAAAACGGAGAGCGGCTTCACAATGACGGATCTCCCGCGCCCGAAGGAAATCAAGGCTGTCCTTGACGAATACGTCATAGGTCAGGACGACGCAAAGCGCGCCCTTTCCGTCGCTGTCTACAATCACTATAAGCGCATATTGACAAACGGCTCGCAAAAGCAAAAGCGCGGCACCGCCGACACTGACGAATACGGAGATGTCGAGATACAGAAGAGCAACGTGCTTTTGCTGGGACCGACGGGCGTCGGCAAAACATACCTTGCCGAGACTCTCGCGAAAACGCTCGATGTGCCCTTCGCGATAGCTGACGCGACAACCCTCACTGAGGCAGGATACGTCGGCGAGGACGTTGAGAATATTCTCCTTCGCCTTCTGCGTGCGGCTGACTACGATGTTGAACGCGCAGAGCACGGCATAATATATATCGACGAAATCGATAAAATATCAAGACGCAGCGAGAACCGATCAATAACAAGAGACGTTTCGGGTGAGGGAGTACAGCAGGCGCTTCTCAAAATCCTTGAGGGAACAATATCGAATGTTCCGCCTCAGGGAGGACGCAAGCACCCAAATCAGGAGTTTATCGAGATAAACACCGAAAACATTCTTTTCATATGCGGCGGCGCGTTTGACGGACTTTCCGACATTATAGCGCAGCGCGAGGGGAACCAGACAGTCGGCTTCAGCAGCGAAATCAAGACGAAGAAGGAGCGCACGGACGCGGGAATTTACCGCGGAGTTACGCCTCATGACATCGTAAAGTACGGACTTATCCCGGAGCTTGTCGGTCGCCTTCCTGTCATAGTTGCGCTTGATGACCTTGACAGCGCGGCGCTTGTCAGAATACTCTCCGAGCCGAAAAACTGCCTCGTAAAGCAGTACAAAAAGCTCTTAAAGCTCGACGGCATTGACCTTTCGTTTGACGACGGAGCGCTCATTGCGGCAGCGGAGCTCGCGATTGACAGAAATACGGGTGCCCGCGGTCTGCGAAGCATACTTGAAGAGGTAATGCAGCCTGTTATGTTCGATGCGCCCTCGCGTGAGAACGTGACGTCCGTCAGGGTAACGGAGGACGCCATGAGAGGCACATCCGACCCAATTTACGCGTAAATACCAATTACGCGTAATATCCTTTCAAAAACAAATAACGCACGGAACTCTTGAGATTATCTTAGGATTCCGTGCGTTTTTTGCGCGGGGGATGTGAATCACCGCATCCCCTTTTCCATAATTCCTTTATTCAAGCTCAAACGCGCCCGTGTAGAGCTGATAATATGTACCCCTGTCGGCGATGAGCTTGTCATGCGAGCCGCGCTCGATTATGTGACCGTGGTCAAGCACCATGATTACGTCAGAATTCATGACGGTTGAGAGCCTGTGCGCGATTACGAACACCGTGCGCCCCTTCATGAGGTTATCCATGCCGCGCTGGACAATCGACTCCGTGCGCGTATCGATTGAGGAGGTTGCCTCATCGAGAATAAGCACGGGCGGATCGGCTACGGCAGCGCGCGTGATGGCGATAAGCTGGCGCTGACCCTGCGAGAGGTTCGAGCCGTTGGATGTCAGCATTGTTCCGTATCCGTCGGGCAGACGCTGAATGAAGTCGTCCGCGCCGATAAGCTTCGCAGCTGCCATGCATTCCTCATCGGTTGCGTCAAGCCTGCCGTATCTTATGTTGTCCATGACCGTTCCCGTGAAAAGGTTCGTGTCCTGAAGCACAATTCCGAGCGAGCGGCGCAGATCCGCCTTCTTTATCTTGTTTATGTTGATGCCGTCATATCGAATCTTTCCGTCTGCTATGTCATAGTATCTGTTGATAAGATTCGTGATGGTTGTCTTTCCGGCGCCTGTCGCGCCGACAAACGCGACCTTTTGACCGGGCTCCGCGTAAACGCTCACGTCGTAAAGCACCTGCTTGCCCTCAACATACGAAAAGTCAACGTTTGTGAGTCTCACGTCGCCCTTAAGCTCCGTGTATGTGACGGTGCCGTCGGATGAGTGCGGATGCTTCCATGCCCAGCGCCCCGTCCTCGTTTCCGACTCTGAAACAAAGTTGTCGTTCTCGTCAAAATTGGCTCTCACGAGCGTTACATAGCCTTCGTCCTTTTCAGGCTCCTCGTCCATGAGGTCGTAAATTCTCTTAGCGCCCGCAATTGCAAGCGTAATTGAGTTTATCTGCTGCGACATCTGGTTGACATTTCCTGTGAACTGTTTTGTCATGTTGAGGAAGGGAACAATAATGCTTATGTTCACAACGGCAATTCCCGAAACGCTTATGTTCGGCACCTCCAGTATCATGAGTATTCCGCCCACAATGGCAGTCAGCACATAAAGGATGTTTCCGATGTTCGCGATAATCGGTCCTAACATATTGGAATATGCGTTTGCGCGGTAGTTGTTCTCGTAAAGGGACTCATTGAGACGGTCAAACGCCTCCTCGCTCTTTTCCTCGTGGCAGAAGACCTTGACAACCTTCATTCCGTTCATCATTTCCTGAACGAAGCCCTCCATGTCTCCCGTCGCCGACTGCTGACGCACAAAGTACTTGGCGGAGCCGCCTCCTACCTTCTTTGCAACGAGAATCATGAAGAATACGCCAGCCAAAAGAAGCAGGAGCATCCATACGCTGTAGTATATCATAATGCCTATGATAACAAGCACTATCGCTCCCGAGTTGAGAAGCTGGGGCAGCGACTGCGACACAAGCTGACGTAGGGTGTCTATGTCGTTTGTGTAGTAGCTCATGATGTCGCCGTGCTTGTGTGTGTCAAAATAGCTTATCGGCAAATCCTGCATGCGGTCAAACATCTTGCGGCGCATCTTTGAAAGGAAGCCCTGCGTTATGAACGCCATGAGCTGTGTGTACGTCAGAATAGCGATGACGGAGAGCGCGTAAAGCGACACCAAAATGAGTATAAGCGGAAGAATCTCTTCCTTGGCGGCATCCCAGTCGCCGCCCTCCACGTAAACCTCAATCGCCGCGATAATCCTTTGAAGGAATATCGACGGCATTGACGATACCGCAGCGGAGAAGAATATACAAACGATAGTCAGCGGGAGCATAACGGGATAGCTTTTGAAAAGGTCCCGCACAACGCGCATAAGCGCCGAGGATTTTTTCTCTTGCTTATTCATTTTCGTCTCCTCCTCTCACCTGCTGCTCATATATCTCGCGGTAAATATCGCTCTTTGACATAAGCTCGTCATGCGTTCCCATGTCAACGATTTTGCCGTTGTCCATGAT
>JAJQHI010000187.1 GCA_021199825.1 Bacillota bacterium | reverse complement strand
GTTTATATCTGAGCTTCTTGAACAGCTTCCTTCGCTTTGGACGGAGAATGAATCCTCTGCTTATTTGATGTTTTATGATGCTTCTAGCTATATTCTTACTGACCTGTCCGTAAATCAGCTTTCTGATATGTTCGATGAAATTTGCGGCTATGAATGCAGTGGAATTTTCAGCCCTGACGGTGAGCTTGTTCTCGGCGATGAATATTATGAGTATTATGCTGATGAGGATTCGGTAAAAGAGCTTGTGATTGAGCTTTTTTTGGATGAAGTTGAGGAGTGATGGTGTATGATTGATATACACTGCCACATAATCCCCGGTGTCGATGACGGCTCAGACAGCAGTGACACGTCTTTGATGATGGCTGCCATGGCTGCGGACGACGGCGTTGACGCGATTATTGCAACTCCTCATTTTATGCACGGCGGGGAGGATTCCGAGGATCGATTCAATAATCTTAAAAGTCACGCCGCCGCATTGCAGAATATGATAAGCACAAGGGGGATGCCCCTTAAGATTTACTGCGGTTCTGAGGTGCTTCTCACTCCCGATACGGTGAATATGTTCTCTTATAACGGCTTTTTTCCTAGGATGAACGGCACAGATTATTCTCTTGTGGAATTTTTCTTTGATTCAGAGCCTGATATAATGAAATCACATTTAAAGGTTTTGATTGAGAACGGAGTTGTACCTGTTATCGCACATCCCGAAAGATATACGTCTGTTGCGAAAAAAAAGAAAATTGTGTTTGATTGGCTCGATATGGGCTGTTTTTTGCAGGTGAATAAGGGAAGCTTTCAGGGACAGTTCGGCCGTCCGGCTCAAAAAACAGCCGTGTGGCTGATGGAAAACAGACTTCCGTCCTTTTTGGCGACGGACGCTCATAATATTGCTGAACGCTCGACGAGACTTTCGGGCATTATAAATCATTTGTCCGAGCTTTACGGTGATGATTATCTTTCGCTTCTTACAGACGAAAATCCAAAGCGTCTTTTGAAGGGCGAACCAATTTTGAAATTCTGAGGACAACATATGCTTGCAAACATATGATGTCCTTTTTTTGTCCCACTCATCTTTTTTTTTGCCATACGCAAAAATCTCATTGACAACTCACAAAAATTCGCTATAATATATAATGTGAAATTATGCAGATGGGATTTTTATTATGAGACGTACTGAATCAAGAGAAGCGGCGCTTGCGCTGCTGTTCGAACGCTTCGCAAGACGCGATGAGGATGCGGAAAAGCTTTATTCAACATCCGTAATTTTGCGTGAGCAAAAGACAAGTGAATACATGAGAGAGCTTTATTTCGGTGTATGCGATAAGTGCGATTTTCTTGACTGGAAAATCGAGGGCGCGTCCCGCGGATGGTCAATGGAGCGCATGTCAGCGATGACAGCGGCAATTCTTCGCTTGTCGGCGTATGAGCTTTACTTTGAAAACGATATGCCTGCGCGTGTTATCATCAACGAGGCAGTGGAGCTTGCCAAAACATACGACGCCGTAAGCTCGCCGTCCTTTGTCAACGGAGTGCTTGGGAAACTTGCCTCCGACGCTGAAGCGTATAAAAGCGAGGTCGAGCCGGTTTGACTGTACTCGGACTTGACACGAGCAATTACACCACCTCCGCCGCATTATTCAAAGATGTAAGCGGCGAAAAGAAGTGCTGCGCGAATATCAAAATTATGCTCCCAGTTGCCATGGGCGAGCGCGGACTGCGTCAGTCTGACGCTGTTTTTGCGCATACGAAAAATATGCCCGAAGTGCTCGACCGTTTAAAAGAGTTCATAGCCGGTGAGCATATTGACGCTGTTGGCTATTCATATGCGCCAAGGGATGTCGAAGGGTCATATATGCCGTGCTTTTTGGTGGGTAAATCCGTGGCACATGCAATCTCTGCCGTGACGGGTGCCGCAATATACCCCTTTTCTCATCAGGCTGGGCATATATCGGCGGCGCTTTATTCCGCCGGGAGAGCTGACCTTATGGAAACGCCGTCCGAATTTGCGGCTTTTCACGTTTCGGGAGGCACAACCGATATTCTGACGGTAAAATCCGAGCCGCACGACGATATTCCGCTCAAAATAACGCGCATTGGCGGCACGCTTGACATAAACGCAGGACAGCTTATTGACCGTGTGGGAGTTATGATGGGACTCCGCTTTCCATGCGGCGCTGAGCTTGAAGCGCTCGCGGGCGCATATGAGGGCAAACGTGACAAAATGAAGCTCACCCTCGACGGGCTTTTCGCCTCCATTTCGGGCGCTGAGAACAAAGCGCGAGAGCTTTATCAAAAAACGGGTGACGCGCCACGCACGGCGGCTTTTACTATAGGCGTCGTGTCAGATATGCTTACAATGATGACGCGGAGCCTTATGGAGCTTTTCCCGAAATACCCGATTATATACGCGGGCGGTGTGGTGAGCTGCGGCATCATCAAAAACCGCCTTTCCAATATGGGAGACGTATATTTTGCAAAGCCTGAGTTTTCGTCCGACAACGCAGTCGGCGTATCTCAGCTTGCGTATTATGCCTACATGAGGGATAATGCCAAAGGAGCAATGAGTGATTGACATGGAAACTGAAAAAATCCCGATGACGCTTACGGTGTCCGAGGTCAACGAATGCATTAAAGCTTACTTTGAATTGAACCCGGCGTTTTCGGATATATACATAAAGGGTGAGATTTCAAATTTCACAAACCACAGAACGGGACATTTTTATTTCACGCTGAAGGATGAAAAATCAAATCTCAAGGCAGTGATGTTCCGCTCGTCCGCACAAAGAATGAAATTCATGCCCGAAACGGGGATGAAGGTCATAGCGCACGGCAGAATTGATGCCTTTGTGCGAGACGGACAATATCAGCTTTACGTCGACTCGATGGAGCCTGACGGCATCGGCTCACTTTATGTCGCGTTTGAGCAGCTGAAAAGGAAGCTCTCAGCGGAGGGGCTTTTTGCCCCTGAAAAAAAGCGACCCATACCCAAAATACCTATGCGCGTCGGCGTCATTACCTCCCCCACGGGAGCTGCCGTCCGCGATATAATAAATATTTCCGGCAGGCGGTTCCCCGCGGCAAAGCTTTTGCTTTATCCGAGCTTGGTACAGGGACCCGACGCCCCGCGTGACCTTATTGCCGGGCTTCAATATTTCGGCAGCACACGCTCGGTTGATGTGATAATCATAGGGCGCGGCGGCGGCTCGATGGAGGATTTGTGGGCGTTTAACGATGAGGGTGTCGCCCGCGCGATAGCGGCGTGCCCCATTCCCGTAATATCAGCCGTCGGGCATGAAACGGACTTCACAATCGCGGATTTTGCCGCCGATGTGCGCGCCCCCACGCCGTCCGCGGCGGCGGAGCTGGCGCTCCCCGATAAGCGCGAGCTGGAGCAGAAATTTTTAAATGTGACGGGGCACAACGCGCTTGTGCTTTCCCGAATGATTGAGACTAAAAGACGTGAGCTTGAGGCGCTTTCGAAGAGGCGCTGCCTCACTGACCCGGAGCTTATAATTGATGAGCGGCGGATGACGGTTGACTCGCTCACGGAAAAGCTCGCTTTTTCGATGACGCGCATAACGGATGTCGACAGGGCAAATCTCTCGGCTCTCGCCTCAAAGCTTGACGCGCTTTCGCCTTTGGCGGTGCTCTCACGCGGATATTTTGCCGTATACGGTGAGGACGGCAGCGTCATAAAGAGCACGGCTGATGTAAATATCGGCGATAAGCTTTCAATGCGGGCGTCAGACGGCACAGTCGGCGTAACGGTCGATAATGTAAGCCCTGACAGGGCGCCCACGGGCGGACAAATATGAAATACGGAGGTCGGCGATATGGCTGAAACTAAGGAATATACATTTGAGGGTGCGGTTTCGCGCCTTGAGGAAATAGTCCGCTCCCTTGAGGGCGGCAAAACACCGCTTGATGAGGCGCTCCGTCTCTATGAGGAGGGCGTGTCATTGGTCAGACTCTGCTGCGACAGACTCGATACCGCCGAGCAAAAGGTAAAGCTTTTGAAGCTTGACGGAAATGGCGGCGCTGTGGAGACGGATTTCGCACCTAAAACGGACGGAGGCAGCGGCACATGATAAAGGTCAACGTTGATGAGATGCTCCGCAAAAATTCGGAGCTTATAACCTCGGCGCTCGATGCGCTTTTGCCAAAGGGTGATGAGCCTCATACGGTGCTTTATGAGGCGATGAGATATTCCGCGCTTTCGGGTGGAAAGCGCATACGCCCGACACTGACGCTTGAGTTCTGCCGTCTTGCTGGCGGAGATGTTACAGCCGCCATCCCGTATGCCGCGGCTGTTGAATGCGTACACACGTACTCCTTAATACACGATGATTTGCCGTGCATGGATAATTCCGATACACGCCGCGGGCGAAAGTCATGTCATATCGCGTATGGTGAGGCAAATGCGCTTTTGGCGGGCGACGCGCTTTTGACATACGCGTTTGCTTTAGCGTCTGAAAATCCCTTTGCCGACGCGGAGCGCAACTGCCGCGCGGTGTCCGCTCTTGCCGGTGCGGCGGGATATGACGGCATGGTCGGCGGACAGGTGTGCGACCTGCTCTATGAGAAAACGGCGCCCGACTTTTCCGCATTTATTGATATGGAGTGCAAAAAGACGGTTGAGCTTATAACAGCCGCGTGTACTCTCGGTCTTATATGCGCGGGAGCGGATGAGGAAATGCATGCAGCGGCGCGCAAATACGCGTACGGCATCGGCATCGCGTTTCAGCTAATCGACGATATTCTTGACGGGGACACTGCGGGAAATACCGTTTTGGCGTACATGGACCGAGCGGAGGCGGCGGATACCGCAAAAAAACTCACAGAGTCCGCGGTCGAGTCCATTTCCTCATACGAGGGGTGTGAAGCACTTGCTTCCCTTGCCGAGTGGCTGCTTTCAAGGACAGCGTGAAAAGTGCGGCGTATATAAAACATGAGACTTGACCTTTATCTTTTTGAAAAAGGGTATGCCGAGAGCCGTGAACGGGCAAAATTTCTCATACTTGAAGGCAGCGTTTCCGTAAACGGACGCACCGCGCAAAAGCCCTCATTTGAAATTGATGAAGGTCGTGAGTACGAAATAACGGTCAAAAAGGACTCGTGCCCTTATG
>JAJQHI010000021.1 GCA_021199825.1 Bacillota bacterium | reverse complement strand
ATGAAGGATTACATCGATTCGATTCAGGACGAGGATAGGTGCGTGGGCGGCGAATACAAACGGCGGCTCTGCGTCTGTCGGGAGTGCGGCGAGCTTTTTGACGGCATGTGCCGGCTCTGCAGCTGCTTTGTCGAGGTTAGAGCCATAAAAAAGAACGGATCGTGCCCTCACGTGCCAAGCAAATGGTAAAAACCGAATAAAGCCTTTTTATAGGGGCTGCCTGTCTTCGGGGCAGACTGAGTATTTTGAGTATTCAGCCTGCCCCGAAATTTTTTTTATTTTTTTTGCTTTGACGCTTGACAAAATCGGTTAGTCTGTGCTAACATATATACGGTTACCACTTGCTAACCGATTCTGGTGCTCATGCATCGCACCGAAAAAGGCGGATAAAACAAAGTCTGACGCGATAAAATATATATCTGAAGGGGGCGTAAATGGAGAAAAGAACAAAGGGCGGCACATCGCGCCGCGAGCTGACGGAGAGGCTTATCATTACACACAGCTCACCAACTCTGGCGGGGCTGAAGACGGCGAATCTTTTCAGCTGCGCCTGCACTGACGCCGAAAAGCTCTCCTCCGATATAGAAGAGCTGAATTCAAGGCTGTCGCCGAAGGGCGTACATGCGGCGTGTCCGCGAATGAGGGACGGGTCGGCTCTCATTTATATTTATCGAAAATGTCGGCTGATGCGCGACCTTGAGAATGAGACGGCGGCGGAGATTCTGTCCTCGCGCGGATATAACACGGGCGATTTTGACGCATGCGTGGCGGAGCTTTTCCGCAGAATAAGCGAATGCAGGGCTTCGCACTGCTTCCCGCATGAGGTTGGCTGCTTTCTCGGATACCCGCCCGCGGACGTTATGGGATTTATCGAAAACGGAGCCGAGGGCGCGCTTTGCGCGGGCTGCTGGAAGGTGTACGGTGACGCGGCGGGAGCCGTCAGAACATTTGAAAAATACAAAAAATGCGCCGCTGTGTATTATACGCAGTGGTCGCAGGGAAAAAGCATCGAGCGGCTGACTGTAGCCGACCGAAATATATTTTTTTGAAGGAGGCACATGATATGAGTTGTGTTGCTGTAGTTTATTGGAGCGGAACGGGAAACACGGAGGCGATGGCAAACGCCGTCCTTGAAGGGGCGAAGAGCGCGGGTGCCGACGCGAAGCTTTTCACGTCCGCGGATTTCAGCGCGTCCTTGGCGGGCGAATATGACGCGATAGCGTTCGGGTGCCCCGCTATGGGAGCGGAGGAGCTTGAGGAGGATGAATTTGCGCCGATGTATGAGAACTGCAAGGAGAGCCTATCGGGCAGACGCGTCGCGCTTTTCGGCTCATACGGCTGGGGCGACGGCGAATGGATGAGAAACTGGGAGGAGTCAGTCAAAAAGACGGGAGCTGACCTTATATCCGAGGGTGTCACCGCTTGTGAGTCGCCTGACGATGAGGCGCTCGCCGCCTGCCGGGAGCTTGGCAAAGCACTTGTCTCATGAAGCAAAACAAAAAATCGGGCGGCACACCTTTATGATGTGCTGCCCGATTATTTTATTTTTTTCCCTTGGAGCTGAATACGAGCGCCGCCGCATATCCAAATATGAGTGCGGCTGCAATTCCAGCGGACGCGGCGGTGAACCCGCCCGTCAGGGCGCCTATTATCCCGCGCTCATCAACGGCGCGCTTCACGCCCTCGGCGATATTATATCCGAATCCCGTCAGCGGCGTTTTCGCGCCTGCGCCCGCAAGGTCAACAAACGGTCCGTATAAGCCGACGGCGGTCAGAATAACACCCGCGGTGACGTATGTCACTAAAATTCTCGCGGGTGTCAGCTTGGTTTTGTCAATCAGCACCTGCGCTATGAGCGACAAAATGCCGCCTGAAGCGAAAACGATTATATAATCAAGCACCTTATCCATGCGTTTACCCCCTTTCAATATGAAGCAGATGGCATATTCCGGGGATATTCTTGCCCTGCCATACGCTTGCGGGGCTCATAAGCGCGCCTGTCGCCATGAAAAGTATATTATTAAGCTCGCCCGATATGATTCTCGGTATGATGTCCGCCGCCAGAACGGACGCACTGCACCCGCAGCCTGACCCGCCTGCGTGCTTGTCCGTCGCCTTTGAGTCGTAAATCATAAGACCGCAGTCGGAGTGCTTTGAGTCTGTCTCATAGCCTTCGGTTGCCATGAAATCCCTGAATATTCGGCTGCCCTCATATCCAAGGTCACCCGTCAGGATAAGGTCATAGCCGTCGGGTCGTGTATTCGTGATGTCAAAATATCGCTTGAGAGTATCTACGGCGGCGGGAGCCATCGCCGCTCCCATGTTGCATAGGTCGTTTATTCCCATGTCAACGCTTCGCCCGACCAAAACCTCTTTTATAGCTGGAAGCCCCGGCATCCCCGCGCACCCCAATATAAATGCGCCTGCACCCGTTACCATCCACTGTGCGGTCGGCGTTCTCTGACCGCCGTACTCAACAGGCGAGCGAAACTGACGCTCCGCGGCGCTGTTGTGTGAGCTTGCGACGGCAGCCGCCGTTCCCGCGTATTCGGATGAAATACCCGTTACCAAAACCGACGCCAAAATAAGCGCCTCCGCTGCGGTTGAGCAGGCGCCGTAAAGCCCGAAATACGGAATGTCAAAATCCAAAAGCCCGTAATTTGACCCGACGCACTGATTCTGCAAATCTCCCGCGAAAACAGCCGAAATATCTGCGTCGCTGACGTTTATCTTTTTCATCGACGAGGTGAGCGTGAGCCGCTGCATTTCTGACTCGGAGTCCTCCCACGTGCTTTTGCCGAACCTGTCGCTTCCCGTATTGTCCGTGACGTCAAACCGACCGCCGAGAGGACCCGATGTCTCGTGAACTCCTCCCGCTGAGGCGGCTGACAAAATATATGCCGGTGACGGCAGCTTTATATATCCTCTTATAGAACTGTTTCCACTCATAAAACCCGGATTTCCTTTGATTTTTGTCTGTGGCTTTATTATGTGGCGCGCTGTCCGATTTTATAAAAGGAAATTTGTGCTTTAAATGATAACGCCGCCTCCGAGGACAGCGTCACCGTCATATATTACGGCTGACTGTCCCTTTGTCACCGCGCGCTGGGGCGAATCAAATTCCGCGTGAAAGGAGCTTCCGTCCTCGGAAAAAGTGATATTCGCGCCCGCGGGCGTGTGGCGATAGCGTATTTTTACGTCTGCGTGAAAGGTGCCCTTTGGTATCCTTCCCGATATGATATTCGCGCCCTCAGCGTCAAGTGAGGATGAGAAAAGCCCGTCCCCCTCGGTCAGAATGACGCGGTTGTTCTCCGTGTCGATTTCCTTGACGAAAAGCCTGCATTTGTGAGCGACTCCTAGACCGCGCCGCTGACCTACCGTGTAGTGTATTATGCCCTCATGCCGCCCGACAACGTCTCCGTTTTCAAGCACAAAATCTCCCGCGGGAAAATCAAGACCCGTATAGTCCTCGATAAAATCCGCGTATTTGCCGTTTGTGACAAAGCACACGTCCTGGCTGTCGGGCTTTTTTGATGTTTTAAGTCCGCACCTCTCCGCAATTTCGCGTGTTTCGTCCTTGCGCAGCCGAGAAAGCGGGAAATGTACATACGGCAGCGTGTCCTGATCGAGCGTCCACAAAAAATACGTCTGGTCCTTGGCTTTGTCGCCTGCGCGCATAAGGACGTATTCGCCGTTTGTTTTCTCGATTTTGGCGTAGTGTCCCGTTATTATCCCATCATATCCAAGCTCGCGGGCACGCCGAATGAACCTGCCGAATTTTATTTTTCTGTTGCATTCAATGCATGGGTTGGGCGTTGCGCCCCTGACATATTCAAAGACAAAGTTGTCTATTACGTCATGCGAAAAATCGTCCGTGAAGTTAAACACAAAATGCTCGATTCCGAGCTTTTCGCACACACTTCTCGCGTCCTCAACGTCGTCAAGGGAGCAGCATTTGCTCCCGCCGCCCGAAAGCAGCTTCATCGTGGCGCCGTTGCATTCGTATCCCTCGTCAAGCATGAGCTTGACCGCTACGGATGAATCGACACCTCCCGACATCGCCGCCAAAAGGCGTCCCTTTGAGTTTATGTTCCCGCCCATTGGCTTTTTACCTCGTTTCAGATGATTTTTTCTCGAATTTGTGCTATACTCATTATAGACTTTTTGTATGGAGGCACAGCTGAAAAATGAAAAAAGACATAACCACAGCCGTTCACCTGTCAGATGAGCTGACACGAAAGCTATATTATATAGCGGCAGCCGAAAACCGCACGCCAAGCGCGCACATCGCGATGATTTTACGGCAGAATATCGCCTACTATGAGCGCGTACACGGCAAAATTAAGCCCTCGGAGCTCTCAAAAATCAAAATTGAAGGCGAGGATGAGTGAGTATCCTCATCCCTCCCCAGCCGTCAGCTTTATTAAAAGCCTAATGTCGTCGGGCTGTTCCTTTGCCTTCAGCGCCGCGCGGCAGCAGCTGATTTTCCCGCACCGCTCACACTTATGCACAATGATATATCCGCGCTTCGCGTCAGGCTCAACGCGTATCGGGCGCATTTGCCCTCCGCATCCCGCCGCTCTGTCGCCTGGGTTTTCGTCGACGTGCAGCGACCATAAGCAGCGCGGGCAGTGATTTCTCGAACTGTATCCAAGGGGCGAAACCTCAAGCCCGCAGTGAGCGCATATGAAACCCTCATCGTTTTTGCGGAATTTTTTGTCCTGCATAGTCAAGCACCTCGCCGTCAAATAAATTGCTGAGCATATTATACAGCAAAAACGGAGCTTTGGCAAGCGCCGGGGACTGCTTTGAGGCGCGTTTTGGGAGTGCTCGCTGCCGTTATCATTTAATCTCTTGATTTTTTTTGCGTGGGGAGTTATAATAATACGGTATGATGCTTGATGAATAAAAAAATGGGGTGGAACAGATGGCGAAGAGCAAGGCTCAGGTTTACGACGACAGATCAATATCGGCGCTCAAGGGAGCGGACAGAGTGCGCAAGCGCCCGTCTGTCATGTTCGGCTCTGACGGACTTGAAGGGTGCGAACACGCTTTTTTTGAAATACTCGCCAACGCAGTTGACGAGGCGCGTGAGGGGGTCGGCGACGTTATCACAGTGACGGCAAATTC
>JAJQHI010000017.1 GCA_021199825.1 Bacillota bacterium | reverse complement strand
TGTTATTTAAATGTTTTGGCAGAACATTTTTTCTGCCGAAAACCTTTTGGTTTGAAGTTCTACTGCCAAAAAATTAACGGTTTTTTCTCGAAATGCACTTAGATTATCAGGATTATCGCTTGCAAAAAAGAGCTCGAATGTGGTATAATGAAATGTAAATATGCAAACACGAGACTGCCTCGCTCGAATCGTCAAATATTGCGCTTTAGAGGAGCGCGGTTTTTGGGTGAGTGCGGCAAAAAACATTTCGGGAGAGCATCTATGCAAAACAATGTTTTGAATTATCTGCATAAGATAGCAAAAGAGAAGCCTGACAAAATGGCGTATTCCGACGGAACAGAATCGCTCACATTTGCCGAGGTATACAGTCAGAGCCGAAGCATCGGCACTTTTTTGCATCAAAAGGGCATCTACAAAAGACCTGTTGTTGTTTTTATGCGCAAGGCGCCCAAGGAAATCGCCGCCTTTTTTGGAGTGATAGAGGGCGGATGCTTTTATGTTCCGATTGATGAGGAAATGCCCGCGAGCCGAATCTCGCTTATTTTAAAAAATGTGGAGCCGCCATTGATTATATGCGACGGCGATACAATCAAGTCGGCGGAAGCGTTCGCGCAGAGCTATGGGGATGTGGTGCTTTACGATGACATCATCAAAACTCCGATTGATGAGAGCACGCTTGACGGCATTTTCAGAAAAGCGATTGACACCGATCCGATTTACAGTGTGTTCACGTCAGGCTCGACAGGCATTCCGAAGGGAGTTGTCGCGTGCCATCGCTCGGTGATAGATTATATTGAACAGCTGTCTGAGATATTGGGCTTTAACGAGAATACTGTTTTCGGAAATCAAACGCCGCTTTATTTTGACGCGTGTCTGAAGGAGCTTTATCCGACACTCAAATTCGGGGCGAGCACATATCTTATACCGAAACGTCTCTTTTCGCTGCCTGTCGCGCTTGTGGAGTATCTCAACGAGCATAAAATCAACACTGTCTGCTGGGTTGTGTCCGCTTTGACGATGATAAGCGCGTTTGATACATTCAGCGTCATAAAACCCCAGTATCTTCATACTGTTGCTTTTGGAAGCGAGGTTTTCCCGCCAAAGCAGCTGCGTATGTGGAGACAGGCTTTGCCGGGTGCCACATTTACGAACCTTTACGGTCCGACGGAGGGAACGGGAATGTGCTGCTATTATAGGGTAGAGCGTGATTTTGACGACATGGAGGTCATTCCTATAGGTCGTCCGTTCCCGAACCGTGATATTCTTCTCCTAAAGGAGGACGGAACACCTGCGGGGGAGGGCGAGGAAGGCGAGATTTGCATTCGCGGCACATCCGTAACCCTTGGATATTACAACGATCCTGAACGAACAAAAGAGGTTTATGTGCAGAATCCGCTCAACACCTCATATCCTGAGCTTATTTATAAGACAGGCGATATAGGTTGCAGCAGCCCTGATGGGAATTTGATGTTTGTGTCACGCAAGGACTATCAAATCAAGCATATGGGGCACAGAATCGAGCTTGGCGAGATTGAGGTTGATGCGGCTATGTTTTCCGACGTGAAAATGACGGCGTGCATACACGATGAAAAGAAAAAGCTCATTGTGCTGTTTTATGTCGGAGACGCGACGGAGAAGGAGCTTTTCGCGGAGCTTAAGTCAAGGCTGCCGCGCTATATGCTTCCCGGAAAGATTATAAAGCTTGAGGCGCTGCCTTTTACTGCGAACGGCAAGGTAGACCACATTGCACTCAGAAAAATGTATGAAAACGGCTGAGCCGTTTGGATATTAAGGAGGATGTATTATGGAAGAATTACTGGAACTTTTGAATGAGCTTCACCCCGATGTAGATTTTTCATCGCGTGAGCATTTGATTGACGAGGGAGTCCTTGACTCAATGGATATAGTGAGCCTGATTTCGATGATCAGGGAGAGCTTTGACGTGTCAATAACGGCAAAGGATATTGTGCCTGACAATTTCAATTCCGCCTCTGCTATATATGCACTTATCAAGCGGCTGGAGGATGAGGACGATTAACGATTGACGTCCTTAATTGGTTGTTATGCTGTTTACGTCGTATTCGTTTATAGGCTTTCTCGCCGTCGTTTTGGCCGTATATTATATTATTCCGAAGCGGTTCCAATGGATGCTGCTGCTTTTGGCAAGCTATGTGTTTTATCTTTTTGCCGGTGCGGAATATCTTGTGTATATCATTGCGACGACGGTTACCGTTTTTATTGCCGGAGTGTGTATTGACAACAATTTCACACGTCAAAGCGGTTATTTGAAGGCGCACAAAGAGGAGCTTTCAAAGGACGAAAAGAAAGCCTATAAAGCGAAGCAAAAGAAAATTCGCCTTTATTGGCTTGTTGGCTGCGTCATTTTCAATCTCGGCATTTTAGCCGTACTCAAATACACGGATTTTGTCATCTCCAACATAAACGGAGTGCTTTCTGCATTCGGTCAGACTGGGGAGATTTCATTTTTGTCTCTGGCGCTTCCGATGGGAATCTCGTTTTATACATTTCAGGCAGTCGGATATTTGGTTGATGTCTACCGCGGAGGCGTCAAGGCTGAGCGGAATTTATTCAAATTCGCGCTCTTTGTCTCCTTTTTCCCTCAGCTGATACAGGGACCTATAAGCCGTTTCGGCGATTTATCAAAAACGCTCTACGGTGAGCATTCGTTTGAAAGCGGAACCGTGAGCCGCGGTCTTCAGCGCGTGCTGTGGGGTTACTTCAAGAAAATGGTCATTGCCGACCGCGTGCTTGTCGGCGTCAATACTTTGATTGCCGATACGGGCACATACCAAGGCGCATACGTCGTTTTGGTAATGCTCCTATATACTTTGGAGCTTTATTCCGACTTTACCGGCGGCATTGATATTACAATAGGCATTGCCGAATCTCTTGGAATAAAGGTGGAGGAGAATTTCAACCGCCCGTATTTCTCAAAATCACTGAAGGAATACTGGCGCCGCTGGCATATTTCCATGGGTTCGTGGTTCAGAGATTACATATTTTATCCGCTTTCCGTGAGCCGCCCTGTTCAGTCTCTTTCTAAATTTACGCGCAATCACTTCGGAATTGCTGTCGGGAAGAGAATACCCGTTTATTTTTGTATGCTTGTAACGTGGTTCGCGACGGGCATTTGGCACGGGGCAAGCTGGAACTTCATCGTGTGGGGACTCAGCAACTGTGTAATCCTCATGGTGTCAGAAGAGCTTGAACCCTTATATGAAAAATTCCATGAGCGTTTCCCAGCGACGCGCGGACGCGCTTATCAGGCGTTTGAGGTTCTGAGAACATTTTCACTGATATGTCTTTTGCATCTTTTCGACTGTTATTCGGTTTCAAATGCATTCAAGATGTTTGCCTCCATATTCACTGTACATAATTGGAGCATTCTCTTTGACGGCTCGGTACTGGATTTGGGGCTTTCGGCACTCGATTTTGGAATACTCGCCGCGGGTGTTGTTATTATGCTTTCGGTTAGCCTTTTGCAGCGCCGGGGAAGTGTGCGGGACAGAATATCCCGCCGTCCGTATCCCGTTCGGTTTGTGGTATGGTACGGTCTTTTCTTGATCGTGCTTTTGGTGGGCGCTTACGGCATCGGATATGATGCAAGCCAGTTCATCTACAATCAATTCTGACAAAAGGGGGTCGATTTATGAATCAAAACGCAAAAAGACACCCGTGGGTAAAATTTATCGTGTCGGCGCTGATTGTGGTGCTGACGCTGTTTTTGCTTCAGTGTCTGCTTGTGCCCAAATATGTTGACGGAGTTGTTGAGGGAGCATTCATTGCCGAATATTATGAGGAAGAAAACAAGGACTTTGACGTCATTTTCATAGGTGACTGCGAGGTCTATGAGAATTTCTCTCCCGTGGTGCTTTGGGAGAATTACGGAATCAACAGCTATATCCGCGGCAGTGCGCAGCAGTACATTTGGCAGTCGTATTACCTTTTGGAGGATACGCTGAATTACAGCACACCCAATGTTGTAATTTTCAATGTTTTGTCGCTTAAATACGGAGAGGCGCAGAGTGAGGCTTATAACCGAATGAGCCTTGAGGGAATGAGATGGTCATCGTCTAAGGTGAAATCCATCCTTGCCTCAATGACGTCAGAGGAGAGCTTCCTTGACTACGTGTTCCCGATTCTGCGCTATCACACTCGCTGGAGCGAGCTGACGTCCGCCGATATTCAGTATATGTTCTCTTCGGAGAAGGTGACATTCAACGGATATTATATGCGCGTTGACGCGCTCCCCGCGGAAAATGTTCCGACTGGCAAGCCGCTTGGCGACTACAGCTTTGACGACAACGCGTGGAAGTATCTAGACATGATGGCTGAGCTTTGCGAGGAAAAGGGGATTACCTTGATTTTGATTAAGGCTCCGAGCCTTTATCCTTATTGGTATGACGAATGGGACGAGCAGGTCGTTGAATATGCCGAGGAGCATGGTTTGACATATATAAATTTCCTTGAGCTTACGGACGAGATAGGCATTGATTATAATACCGATACATATGACGCAGGACTGCATATGAATCTCTCCGGTGCCGAAAAGCTTGCCGATTACCTCGGAGATGTGCTGTCGGAGGAATTTGGGCTTGAGGACAGACGGGGAGACGCTGAGCTTGATGCGATATGGGATGAGGTAATCGCCGCGTATCGCGAGGAGATAGAGGCTCAGTATGAATTATACGGAATAGATAAAACGGAGTAAGTACGAGAATAAAGCCGATTTTAGTTCTATCGGCAAGTTTCGTGAAGGAGCGCTTTGCTATGGCAGATATGAATCATCATCATAAAAGAAGAAGAAACCGCATGGCGGCTATAGTGCTGCTCTTGGCAGTCGGCGTTCTTTTGGAGATACTCTACTTAATTCTCAGAGGCTGCGGCACCACGTACAATCCACCCATAATTATGGGTGTTGCCGATGAGGTAACGGTGTATGAGGGTGACGATGTTATGGCTGCTGTGCTTGACGGCGTTACAGCCGTAGGCGATGAGGACAGGGAAGGTGAGACCTTTGCGGTCGGAGCGAAAATATACGACAGCGACGGTGAGGAGGCTGACGAATACACCCCCGGAACATACACCATTATCTACAGCCGCGAGGAC
>JAJQHI010000066.1 GCA_021199825.1 Bacillota bacterium | reverse complement strand
CTTGCCCTACCCGCGCCGCGGCGTTTGACGGCACCATCCCGCCGCGGTGCTTTTCGTAAACGCCTTTGCATAAAAATCCGTGGTCGGGGTCAAACTTGGCTGTGCGTATGCCAAACTTGGTATAGCACTCATCCGTGCACTCATCGTTGTGTTTTACGACTGTGTGCAGCGTGTAAAGCGAGGGGGACGACGCGCTCCAAAGCGAGGGATTGTTTATGCACACAGACGCACTTGCGCCTTTCTCTGTACAAACAAGCTCACCTTCGGGCGAGAAGACCTCCTGAATCACCTTATACTGACCCCTTTCACCCACAACGTTTATGTCGAGGGATACGCTGGCTCTGTTCTCTTCCTCTTCAATAAAATCGGTTTCAATTTGTACGCCAAAGTCATCAATGTAAGGCTCGCCCGTGACTGTTACAAAGACCGGGCGTATAATTCCGGAGCCCGTATACCAGCGTGAATCGGCGGTTTCGGTGTGGTACACCTGAACGCATATTTCATTTTCGCCGTCGGGCGAGATGAAATCCGTAATGTCGTATGTAAATGTCGAATATCCGTAGGGACGTTTGCCGAGATAGTTTGAGTTGCACCAAACCTTTGAGTTGTTGTAGACTCCAAGGAAGGTAATGCGAACATGCTGCCCCTCCTTTGGCTCAAGATGAAAGCGGGTGCGGTACCAGCCGATACCCCCGCAGACATAGCCTGTGCCGCTTGAATTATCAAGCGAAAAGCCGCGTGAGATAGCCCAGTCGTGAGGAACGGTTACATCCTCCCAGCCGCCCGTATCTCCGCCGCGGTACCAGCCGTCGGAAACATCTCCGAGGTGAAATTTCCATGCGGAAAGTGAGATTATGTCTCTTGCCATATATGACTCTCCTAAGTGTTTTGATTGATTTGACGATCACTGCCCAAATATAGGGCACGAATACGCCGTGAGATATTATACTGTTTTGCTTCGAGAAATTCAAGTAATATCGCGAAAAACACAAAATAAAAATTTGCCGCCGGCAGGCTGTCTAAGTGGAAGCTTCATCTGCTAATAATCAGTTTACGAGATTCGGCATAAAATTTCGCGTTTGCCTATTGTAAAATCGGTTCAAATCAATTATAATGTATGTGGTTGATGATGGCTTTTGGTGCGGAGGCGGGCTCCGTGCTGTATATACATTTTTTGAAAAAAAGGCGGTGTATTATAATGCACATAACGAAAAATCATGGACAAAACAAAAAAATGCGGACACTTTTCAAACGTGCGGCGCTTTTTTCGCTTGCGGTTTTGACCTCCGCATTTCTTTTTTCATGCGGCGGCAACGGAAATGTTGATGACACCGGAGAGGGCACAGAATCATCTGATACATCAGACACCGAAACTGCTGTAACCACAACTGACGACGGAATTGATGACGATGCCGATTCAGTTGAGGGAATTGCGATTTATTCCGCTGAGGACCTTGCAAAAATCGGTGTGGATGACGACTATCCGCTTGACGGGGATTACGTACTCGTGGCGGATATCGATTTGTCAGATTATAACTGGACGCCCATAGGTGACTGTGACGAGAGCGGCGCTTACAGGGGAGACGGTGTGTTTTCCGGCACATTTGACGGCAGAGGACACATAATTCGCGGATTGACAATCGAGGTCAGCACTTCGGACGCTTCATATTGGGGGCTTTGCGGTACTGTCGGCAGCTCATCAAAAAGCAGCCCTGTTGTGATTAAGAATATCGTCTTCACAGGCGTTTCAATTGACGTTGTGTCGTCCGGCTCCTCAGCCGTTGGCACCCTTGCCGGGCAGGCAAACTGCTTTGTCACAATTGACAATATCTCACTGCTTTCGGGCTCTGTCAATAATGAGGGAAGCGGCGGATCGCTTGGATGCGGCGGACTTATAGGTCAATGCAGGACAAATGTAGTTGGGAGCCGTTCCAATGAGGGCATATCAATAACGAACATATTTTCAAATGTCGCGGTAACCGAGACAAACGGATCATGGGACACATGCGGCGGAATAATCGGACGCATACGAGACAGCAGTTTGGGAACGCTTTCCGATATTCTGCTTGTTGCTGAGGCTAACTTTGAAGGCGAGCTTGCGTCCGCCATCGCGTCAGGTGATTCAACGGCAAAGTCTTATGAAAACCTTTATTTCAAGGCTCAAACGGGAAAAAAGCGCGACGGACTTGGCTCATCAGTGGGCAATGCCGTGCTGATGGGCGGGGAGATGACGCTTTCCGACAGCTGGACTGTTGAGGCAGGCACATATCCTATGCTCACAAGCACGCTTGAAAACGACAGATACAGCATTTTTGAGCTTATTTCGTTTGATTTTGCGAGCGGTGAGAGCATTGACGGCGTTAAAACAAGCTTTACCGTATCAACCTCCGTTTTCGGCACGTCTGTTGAGTGGGCATCAAGCGATACCGAGCACCTTTCAATAGATGGATCAGTTGTCACCGCCTCTCGTCCCGATGATACATATGTGGATGTTACCCTGACGGCAAGCGTTGACGGGGAGACAAACGACTTCGTTGTGCGTGTGCTCGCGGTTCCGCTTGAGGGATATTTCAAGACCTCTTATGTTGTGGCGGATGAGCCTATTGAGCTTGTCGGATACGACGACGAGGAGGAGATAACATGGGAGATATACCGTGTCGCATCGGGCAAAACGGTTACAAAAACCACAACTGAACCCAGCCTCACGCTTTCTGACATGTATGAGGAGAGCATTATCACCGTCAAGGCTGATAATCATGATGATATTTCGATTTATTACAGCGGGCTTCCCGTTGTATACGTTACAAGCGATACGGATTATTTAAAGGTGAGAGAAACGACGTATTCCGATGCTGAGATGACTATATGCGCGTCCGACGATTATGATGTGTCGGGACTTTATTCCGGAAGCATAAAAATCAAGGTGCGCGGAAATTCCACAGCCTCGCTTGACAAGCGTCCATTTAAGATTAAGCTTGACACAAAGTCGAATCTTCTCGGCATGGATGACGGGGAAAATAAGCATTGGTGTCTGCTTGCGAACGCGAGGGACGCGACGCTGATGAGGAATATACTTCTCAATCAGTTTGCCGCAGACATAGGAACGGAGGTCACAGTCAGCTCCGAGAGCGTTGTGCTCATATATAACGGCGAATATTACGGCGTTTATCAGCTTTGTGAGCAGATCAGAGTAGACGAGTCCCGCGTTGATATATTCGACTGGGAGGGGTACGCCAAGGACGCAGCTGAGACAATAGCTGTGTCGCTCCGCGATTCAGGCGAGCTTTCGTATTCGGAGGCATCCACGCTCGCGGACGCTCTTGAGGAGAAAATGCTTGCGGACTGGTCGTGGATGGACAGCGGGTACGTTACGTATAACGGCACTAAGTATGTGTTCACCGATTACGGGCTTGAGGAATTGCCCGACGCGACGGGCGGATTCCTAATGGAGATGGACTTTTACAGTATGTATTCAAACGACTACGTAAAGACCTTCACTGCGTATCAGCAGCCGATATACTTCAACACCCCGTCGGCGGAAACAAACTCTTCGAGAAGCTCTCTTTACGAAACAAGCCTCTACAGCTACGCATACAGCTACATACAGTCATTTGAGTACGCGCTTCACAGCGATGACTTTGTGTTTGAAAACGATGATACGCATTATGAGGCTGTTGTGAACGGTCGGTATAATTACCACTATACCGAGGTTGAGTATTCGGACAACCTGAATGACGGGCTGCATTATTCGGAAATGTTCGATATGGACAGCCTCGTGAACAACTTCATATTCTGCGAAATTGCGATGAACTGGGACAGCATGAAGAACAGCTTCTTCTTCTATAAGGACATTGACGGGCTCGCGAAGATTGGTCCTCAGTGGGACTTTGACTGGGCATGGGGAAATATCCTTTGGAACGGAGCGACATGGGAGCCTACACAGTGGCATACAACGTGTTCGTCATTCATGATTGAGCAGTATTATCAGGAGGAGCAGTGGAACTGCCTTCTCATCAGGGACCCGTACTTTGTCGTGAAGGTATACGAAAGATGGCAGGAGCTGCGCGACAGTGAAATTGAAAACCTTGTCGGTGCGGGCGGTCTTATTGACGAGTATGTGGATTACATTGAAAAAGCGGCTGCCGCGAACGATGCGAAATGGTCGTATCTCACATACGGCTATACATACTCAACCGAGCTTGCGCGAATGAAGGAATTCATAAGCACACGAATGGATTGGCTTGATGAGCAGTTTTCCGACATCGATACTCTCATCACATCCCTTGGTGCATATTACTCATCGGATGACATCACATTTGAAAATGTATCACTTGATGGGTCAGCTCTCACTGTTTCCGTATCTGTTGCTGACAGCAATATAAGCTATATCAATTTCCAGTACAACGGTACGACAATGGTTGAGGCAGCGGTTTCAAACGGACGCGCCACGGTGACAATAGACGTGTCCGGTCTCGACACGAGCGGTTATAACTGTATTACGGCATATGCTGAGGATTCGTCTCATGAGTATATTTATGATGAGGCGCACAGCGATGAGGGCAACTATATGCAGGTGGTGTCAAACTACTGCGCGTTTGAGGGGTAACCTTTGATTCGGGAAAGTAAAATTCATTTTTTTGCCCTCATACGGTTTACAAATTGTCCGAAAACGTATATAATATAATGGCGGCATGAGGACTATGTGCGAGAATAAAGCTTGATGAGGTGCGGAAGATTTGAAAAAAAGAGCCGATATCATAAACGAAATAACACGTGATGCTGTCAGGAGTGCGTCGCGAATGATGTATAAGGCGGACAGGTGTGTCAGGCAGACAGCGTCTGATATGAAATCCGACATAAAGGCGGTGAGAGAGCGCGACCCTGCCGCCAAAAGCGACCTTGAGGTGGCTCTGCTATATTCGGGTGTTCATGCGATATGGGCACACAGAGCGGCTCACGCGCTTTATGAGCGGGGATATGAGCTGCCCGCAAGGGCAATAAGCCAAGGCGCGAAATTCCTGACGGGAATTGAGATTCATCCGGGCGCTAAGATAGGCAAAGGGCTTTTCATCGACCACGGAGGAGCTGTCGTTATCGGAGAGACATCTGAGATAGGCGACGGATGCACGATATATCAG
>JAJQHI010000009.1 GCA_021199825.1 Bacillota bacterium | reverse complement strand
AGCTCACAACTGTCGACGGCATCACGGTGCTTCAGCACTGCACATGGTCGAGCGGATCGGTCACCTTCAAGCGTACGTTTGAGGGGGAGGTCGATTGGTCCCTGCATGCCTATGAAAACATCAAGATCGTAGCTTATGTTTACATAGACATTGAGGGCGAAGAATCTGATGATATTTACTCTGACGGACTTGTTTCGAAGGGCAAATTCGAGATCAGACAGGACGACAGCACCAATAGGTATTATTGGGTTATAGAAAATGGAGACATTGTTCTTCATACCGGTTGGAATGCTATTGAAGTTTCGCTTTCGGATGTTGAGCTCAGCAAGGCTGCTGATGGAGCGACTGCTGACAGCGCTTACGAAAATGCATCTGAGTTCTGCTTCTATCTCACATGCAACGGGCATGAGCTTACCATGTCTCTCGCTTACGCGTATATCATCGACACATCGTATGACAACACCGAGACTACAGATGAAATCCCCTACACTGACGTGTCTTCCACACAGTGGTTCTACGAATCCGTTGTTTGGGCTTACAAAAGCGGTCTTATGGTTGGCAAAACCGCTGATACATTCGCGCCTGATGACACAATGACAAGGGCAGAGTTCGTAACCGTGCTTTATCGCCTTGAAAACGGCGAGGCTGAATACACGGCGGAAAAAGAGAATCCCTTCACCGACGTTTCATCCGCGCAGTGGTTCTATAAGTACGTCATGTGGGCGTATGACAAAGGCATTATCAACGGTACATCTGATACGACATTTGATCCCGACGGGTCAATTACACGTGAGCAGATAGCGCTTATTCTCTACCGTCGTTACGGCGCGGAGACTGAATGTGACCTTTCCGTATATCCCGATGCAAATGAAATCAGCACCTACTCTGATGAGCCTGCAGCAGCAATGCAGTGGGCAGTTTCTGTCGGACTTATAAAAGGCAACGAAGACGGTACGCTTGACCCGCAGGGCAACGCAACGCGCGCACAGGTCGCGACGATTTACATGAGATTCGTAGGCGAATAATTAGCGCCGACATATATCCCAAACAGCAGCCCCAAGCCCCCGACAGGGGGCTTGGGGCTTGCACCGTCAAAAAAATTCCCCGCGGGGGTTGATTTTTTGTGTTTAGTGTGGTATTATATACACGCTGACGTGTCTCTGTAGCTCAGGGGATAGAGCGACCGCCTCCTAAGCGGTAGGTCGGAGGTTCGATTCCTCTCAGGGACGTTGAGCAGTTTAAAAAGCACCCTTATGGGTGCTTTTTAAATGCAACAATTCAGCGCAGCTGAATTGTGGTTCTATATATAGAATGCGGAAAAAGGTGTGGGTGTTTTTTAAATGCTGCGGAGCCTGCGCGCCAATTTTTTTGCACGATTTCGGGGCGAAGATTGTGCAAAATTGCTCTTTACAAATCGGGGCTTGAGTGGTACAATATCCGGTGTATGAAAAGTATATAAATAAGGCAACAACGACACATGTAGTGCTTTGCACGTAAATCTGATTACGGTACAAAGCTACGCATGTGTTTTTTTTGCGCGCAAAAAGGAGAATTATTATGCAGGAACAAAACTATTTGGGAACCGAGAAGCCCTCAAAGCTTTTGAGACAGTTCGCGATTCCCTGTATTTGCTCCCTCATCATTTCATGTCTTTACAATCTGGTTGACCAGATTTTCGTCGGAAATGGTGTGGGCTATCTCGGAAACGCCGCGACAGGCGTTGTTTTTCCGATAACGGTTGTCGGATGGGGTGTGTCGCTTCTTTTCGGTGACGGCGCTGCCGCCGCGCTGAGCGTATCGCTCGGACGAAATGAAACGAAGGACATACATAAAATCGTCGGAAACGCGATTATGGGTTCGTTTGTATGCGGTCTTATCATCATCGCCGTAAGCTACATTACGGGCGACACGCTTTTGCTCTTAATAGGAGCGACAGAGGCGAACCTTTCGCTTGCGCATGATTACGGCTTCATTATATATGCGATGATGCCGCTGGCGCTTGTGCAGAACACGCTCGCGTCAATTATTCGAGCGGATGGAAGCCCGCGATACGCGATGGGAGCGATGTTTGCCGGCGCGATTATAAACATAGTCGGCGACCCTGTTGCGATTTTTGTGCTCGATTTGGGAATAAAGGGCGCGGCATACGCCACAATTATCGGTCAGTTCGTGAGCTTTTTGATATGCGCCGCGTATCTGACGAGAAGCAAAACCTTCAAAATAACGCGCGGAAGCTTCATTCCGAGCACATCGTCCTTAAAGCGGATTGCCTCTCTCGGAACGTCGAGCTTCCTGACGCAGTTCAGCATAGTTGTAATCACCGTTGTAAACAATATACTCCTTGTCAGCTACGGCGCCGAGTCAATTTACGGCGCGGACATTCCGCTGGCGGCTTTCGTCGTGATTATGAAGCTTTTCCAGATAGTTTTGAATATCGCCATAGGAATTGCTGCGGGCGCGCAGCCTATTGTAGGCTACAATTACGGCGCGCGCAAATACGACAGGGTAAGGGAGCTCCTGAAGCTGACTGTCGTATGGACTGCCGTCATATGCCTGATTTGCACAGTGCTTTTTGAGGCGATTCCGGGTGCGTTTATCAGCATTTTCGGAGTTGACAGTGAGCTTTATATGGAGTTTGCGACGCTTTGTCTGAGAATATATCTCTCGCTCATCGTTCTCACCTGTGTTCAGAAGGTGTCTGCTATATTCCTGCAGTCGATAGGTCACGCTAAATCGGCAGCTCCGCTGTCAGTTCTGCGCGACGCGCTTTTGGTTGTGTTTTCGCTTGTTCTTCCCATTTATTTCGGTGTGACGGGCGTGTTCTGGGCGGCACCCGCAGCGGATATCATTGCCGCAGTCATCACCGCGGCTGTGATGATTCGCCTCTGGCATCAGCTTTCAGCTGAACCCTCAGCTGACGCCGCATCGCCTGAAAAGGCACCCGCCGAAATCGCGAAGCCCGATCGTGAGGGCGTTATCCTCACGATTTCCCGCGAGCACGGCTCGTGCGGCAAGCACATAGGTCAGCTTGTTGCCGAGAAGCTCGGTGTGCCGTGCTACTATAAGGAGATGATAGCCGTTGCGGCTAAGGAAAGCGGTCTTTCGGAGGAGTTCATCTCAAATATCAACTCAAACGAAAACGCGGTGATGAGGGAGCTTTATTTAAGCTCAAATGCGGTAAGCATGGCGATTACGGCTCAGGATAAGGCAATCAAACAGATTGCGGGAATGGGCTCGTGCGTTATTGTCGGACGCGCAGCTGACTATGTATTGAGAAACAACGAAAATGTCGTCCGAGTGTTTATTTACGCGCCGGAGGAGTACAGAATAAAGAACGTAATGAAAATGTACGGTGACACTCATGATGAGGCTGTGAAAAACATAGCCGCGTCAGATGATGCGAGAGGTGCGTATTATAAGAGCATATCAGGCAGGCAGTGGGGAGACATTCACGAATATGAGCTTTGTGTTGACAGCTCCATTGGAGATGAGGCTGCGGCTGATCTGATTTGCACATACATCAAAGGCAAGGTCGCTCATACGGCGTAAAACCGAATAAATAAAAAATCCGCGTCCCGCAGGGATAATCCCTCAGGGATGCGGATTTTTTGTTGTTCGGAAATTACAGCTTAATCACGCGGTCCGCCATGGCGAGCACCTCCGCGTCGTGAGATGACAGCACCGTGGGCACGTTCATTTGCCGCATATTTGCGAAAATCGCCCTCATATTTTCACTGTCAACGCCCGTGAAGGGCTCATCGAGCAGCATAAGGCTTTTGCTGTGACTGCATACCGTTTCAGCACATGCTAGAATAGCATATGACATACACCTTGCAAGGGAAACACGGCGGCGCATCCCGCCTGAAAGCGATTCTGTGGGAAGGTCGGCTTCATTTTGCAGCCCTACGGCTGAAAGCCACGGGAGCGGATCCGCGCCCCCCGGCAAAACAGCCTTTATTTGCTCTGATGGGGTGAGTCCCGAAAAGAGCCTGTCCTCCTGAAACATAAAAGCTATCATGTTGTGCGGTGGTGCCGATATAGTGCCGCTTTTCGGCGTTTCAAGCCCCTTGATCAGCCTCAAAAGCGTCGTTTTGCCGCAGCCGGACGGTCCCGATACGGCGGTGATTCCCGTGTCGGGGATGGTGAGAGTAAGACCTTCAAAGACGGGCTTTTGCCCGTATGAAAACCAGATATTATCAAGCGTCAACTCATCCGTCACCTCCCGTTTTGCCTCGGAAAAGCACTAAAAGGAGCTTTTCAATTAGGAGTGAGCAGAGTATAACTGTGATTGTCCACGCGAAAAGCGACGGCGTTTCAAGGTAAATTTTTGAGTAGTATATTTCCGTTCCGACGGCGCTTTTCGGCAGGCACAGCACCTCTGCGGCAACGCCCGATTTCCACGCGAGCCCGACGGAGCTGCACACTCCCGATATGAGATGAGGCTTTACCGCGGGCAAATACACGTACTGCAATGTGCGCGGAGCGCTCATTCCGTATGCCCTTGCCGCCTCAAGCAGTTTTTTGTCGCAGCCCTTTATCCCAGCGGATACGCTTTCCCACATGATAGGCATCACCATCAGCCCCGATATTAAGGCGGGCACGAAGCCCTTTTTGACCCAAAGCAGGACTAATATAATGAAGCTCGCGACAGGCACCGTTCTTATCACGCGGATTGCGGGTGACAAAATGACATCCGCAAGGCTCACATTACATGTGATGACCGAGAGAATAACGCCAAGAAGCGCGCCTAGCGCGGCGCCGCAGAAAATTCGGATTATCGTGAGGGCTGTAGTTGACCAGAAGTCGGTGGTGACTATAAGCTCAAAAAAGCATTTGATGACGGCGTACGGGGTTGGGAGCAGAAGCTCAGCCGATACGGCGGCAGCCGCCGCCCACCATACCGCAGTCCAAAAGATTATCGGAAGTATAACCCTTATAGGCTTACTTTTCAGCAAAGTAGAAGCCTTCATCGGGTATAGCTCCGCCTATTGAGGAGGGGTTTGCGTTATATAAAACGTTGTAGTAAGGCTCAATTACCGTCTGAATGTCATCGCCAACAACACAGCAGAGGTTGCAGTCGGGAATCGCCTTCAGCGCGACCGCGCTCTTTGCGACAATTCCGTATGTTTCGCAAAGCTCAGAGGCGTGCTCAGTGTTGGAAAG
>JAJQHI010000114.1 GCA_021199825.1 Bacillota bacterium | reverse complement strand
TTACTACACGGCGGAGGCGGGTGTCCGCGAGCTGGAGCGGAGCATTGCGGCTCTTTGCCGCAAAATCGCGAAAAAGTCTGTTTCTGAGGGCGTCAAATCAATAAGCGTCGGCGCTGACGACATAAAGGGTTATCTCGGGCCTAGAAAGCTAATTCCGGAACATATTTCGGACTCCGATGAGGTGGGTGTCGTCAACGGAATGGCTTACACGTCCGTGGGAGGCGACCTCTTGAAAATTGAGGTTTTGGTCATGGAGGGCTCAGGCAAGCTTGAGCTTACGGGGTCGCTTGGCGATGTTATGAAGGAGTCGGCGGAGCTTGGCGTGAGCTACATCCGCGCACACGCGGACGAGCTTTCCGTTGACCGTGAATTTTATAAAAACAAGGATATTCACATTCATGTGCCTGAGGGTGCCGTTCCGAAGGACGGCCCGTCAGCGGGCGTTACAATGCTTTCTGCTATGACAAGCGCGCTTTCAAGCCGCCCGGCGCGCCGCGATACCGCGATGACGGGAGAGCTTACGCTGTCGGGGCGTGTGCTGCCGATAGGCGGGCTTCGCGAAAAGACCGCCGCCGCGTACGCAGCGGGAGTCAAGAGAATTTTAATTCCGCGCGACAACGAGGCTGACCTTGAGGAGGTTGATCCTACCGTGAGGAAGAACGTCGATTTTATTATGATTTCAAACGCGTCGGAGGCGCTTTCCGAAGTGCTTCTGCCGCCTGTATATGGAGATACTTCATGCTCAACACGAACAATGCAGCGCTGAGGATGAGTGCCGGCAGACCTGATCAGTTCCTGCGAACTCCAATTCCGCAGGTTGCCCTTTCCGGTCGCTCAAATGTCGGAAAAAGCTCACTCATAAACACTCTTCTCGGAAGAAAGTCTTTAGCGCGTGTGAGCTCCACGCCCGGAAAGACGATAACCGTCAACTACTACGAGATTGACGGAAAAATGATGCTCGTTGACCTGCCCGGCTACGGGTTCGCGGCAAGGAACCGCGCTGACCGCGACAGGTGGTCGTCTCTTGTCGAGAGCTATCTCATGAACGAGAAAAGCTCCGATCTCATAAAGCTGGTGGTTCAGCTTGTTGACTCGCGCATTCCGCCGACATCAGACGACCTTATGATGTTCGGGTGGCTTGCGGAATACGGCATTCCGTACGTCGTGGCAATGACAAAATGCGATAAATGCAAAAAGTCTGAGCTTCTTGCTATGTCAGACGCTCTTGCTACTCACCCGTCAATCGCACCCGGCACACCCATAATTCAGTTTTCGTCTCTCACGGGCGCGGGACGCGGTGAGCTTTGGTCCGTAATAAACGAAACGCTCGGTATCAAGTAAATGTCAGAGGAATTTATAAATAACTATCTGCCGTACATTCTGAGGATTCCGTGTGTGCTGATTGCGCTTACGGTTCACGAGGTTTGTCATGGGTACGCGGCGCTTATGCTCGGCGATTCAACCGCCCGCGATTCAGGCAGGCTTTCGCTCAATCCCCTGCGGCATCTTTCCCCCATAGGGTGTCTTTTCATGGTGATTTTAGGGTTTGGATTCGCGAAGCCCGTACCCATCAATCCGTCGAGATTCAATAAAATTAAAAACAAGCGCGCCGGCATGGCGATTACAGCCGTTGCGGGTCCGCTTTCAAACCTTTTGATGAGCGCCGTAGCCGTCCTCGTCTATGTGCTTTTATATCGGCTCTATTATATCGGTGTCATAATGTTTGCCTCTGAATTTGCGTACTATTCGTTTTACGTATTGATGATGCTCTTTGAGGTCTTCATCACACTCAACATAAGCCTTGCGGTATTCAACATGATTCCGATACCGCCGCTTGACGGCTCAAAGATTCTGCTGGCGGTTTTGCCTGAGAAGGCGTCATATTACGCTTACAGATACGAGCGTCAGATAACGGGTGTGCTGTTCCTTCTCATTTGGCTCGGTGCGTTTACCGGTTTCATCAGCACCGCGGTTTCGTACATCGCAAACGCTATGATCTCAGGGGTTGATTTTATTGTCAGGATTTTTATTTAAAGGTGGGACTATGCAGGATATAACGTACAGGATTTCAAGCTTTGAAGGACCTCTCGACCTTTTGCTTTCCCTCATACAAAAAAACAAGTTTGATATTTTCGATATTCCAATTTCGGAAATATGCACACAGTACATGGACTATATCAACGAGGCTCAGTTTTTCGATCCTGACATATCCTCAGATTTTCTCGTTATGGCAAGCAGACTCATGCTCATAAAGAGCCGCATGCTGCTTCCGAAGCCCGAAGCCGAGGGAGAGGATGATCCAAGAGCGGAGCTTGCGGCGGCGGTTTATGAATACGCGAAGGCGAAGGAGGCGTCCGAATATTTATCTGTTATGTATTCGGAGCACAGCGGGCGCATGATTAAGGATACTGACGAAATCGCGCCTGACAGGACGCTTAAGGATCAGGACCCGCAGCGTTTGGCATCGGCTCTCACAAGGCTTCTCACGCTTGAACATGAAGAAAAGGAATCGGTTTCGCGCTTCACGCCGCTGATAAAGAAGCATTCGGCATCGGCTGAGGAAAAGGCGGCGGAAATCGTCTCGTATCTAAAGGAAAACGGGACAGTTTCGGCGGAGTATCTTTTGGAGCGCGAGGGGGACAGGTCAGATATGATTGCTGTGTTTTTGGCGATACTTGAGCTTTTGCGCGGTCAGGAGATTATTATTGAAGAGGACGGAAGCTCATATTCGGATGAGGGCGTAATTCGAACAGAGGAGCTGAAGCTTTCGCTGTCTGACGAAAAGGAAAGTGACGGTGAGGACAATGGATGAAAACAATACACAAAGTGAAAAGTCACCTATAAACGCCGCGTCCGCCATCGAGGCGGTGCTTTTCGCGGCAGGTCATCCTATAACATATGAAAGGCTTTCAAGAGCAATAGGCATCCCCGAATACGAGGTAAAGCGAATTGTATCGGAAATGATGAGTGAATACAATGCGGACGACTCCCCCCGCGGGATTATGATGCTTATGTTTGACGACTCATGTCAGCTTTGCACAAAGGAAGAATACGCACCGATTATAAGGGAGGCGCTCGGCATTACAAGGGGCGGCAATCTCTCCGCCTCATCAATGGAGGTTCTGGCGGTAATAGCGTACAATCAGCCATGCACACGCGCATATATTGACACGGTGCGCGGAGTTGATTCGGGGTACGCAGTCTCTTCTCTTTGCGAGAAGGAGCTTATCGCAAAAACGGGACGTCTTGATGTCCCCGGTCGCCCGATTCTTTACAGTACAACGGAGAATTTTTTGAGAGTGTTCGGACTGTCATCAATAGATGATTTGCCAAAGGTGGCGGAAAATAAAGACGAAGCCGATACCGAAGCGGTTACGGTAGAGGAGCTTATTTGATTTTTAGGGAGGCGGCGGCGTGACGGCATTATTTATAATACTCGGTATAGCGCTCATCATTTTTGTGCTGCTTTTTTGCCGCGTTCATATATGTGTGTCATATAACACCGCCTCAACCAACGCGATAAGACTTTCCTTATTATATTTATTTTTAAAGCTGCGGCTGCTTCCCAAAAAGACAAAGCCGCCGAAGCTGTCCGATTTTTCATACAAAAAGACTCATCCTTCAAAAAAGAAGGGCAGCAGGGCTGATGAGCAAAAAAAGAAGAAGAAAAAGAAATCCGACACGTCCAAATCTCCCAAAAAGGAGAGCAAAAAGACTCAGGGAGGGGCTGAAGAAAAAGAGGAGGAGAGCAGCAGCATTCTTTCGATTATCACGAGGATTTCGGACATTATAGCCGACATTATAAAGCGCTTCCCTTCAAAGCTGAGGCTTGACATATCATGCTTCAGGCTCTACGTCGGTGGGAAAGACGCGGCGTCAGCTGCCGTGACATACGGTGCCGTCGTACAGGCTGTGGGCGCACTTGTCACGCTTCTTGAACGCTCCCCAATAGACACACACAGACCAAAGCACGAAAATTACGTCATAGAGCCCGATTTTCTTTCGGGGAAAATTAACGCCGACATCAAGATGACACTTTCGATTCGCCCCGCATCGGTGCTTCATTTGGGGCTGTCACTTTTAATACGTTCTGTCATCAGACTCATCAAGGGTGAGGATGATTAAGGATAAATATCACATCGGAGGTATATTTCTATGAGCGAAAACAACAAAATCAGCGATATTATCAAGACATCCCTTGAAAATATACGCACAGTAGTCGACGCAAACACTATAATCGGTGACCCAATCACATCCCCCGCAGGTGTGACGATACTCCCAGTGTCAAAGGTCTCCGTAGGTTTTGCTTCCGGCGGTTTTGATTATCTCGGAAAGAATGCCGCAAAGGCAGACAAAACGGGCAATAATTTCGGTGGAGGCGGCGGAAGCGGTCTTTCCGTTGAGCCTGTGGCATTCCTCGTCATTTCCGCTGACGGCGGCGTGGAGCTTTTGCCTATTACCGCACCGAAATCCGATATTTCAACAATATTCGACGGCGCACCCGCTCTGATTGACAAAATCAAATCACTCTTCCCGAAAAAGAAGAAGGATGAAGAGGAAAACGAAGAGAAAGACACAGCGGACGAGGAGAACACTGAGGAAAACGACTCCGCCGAATCCGACGAGGCAGTTAAAGCGGACGAATAGACGAATAATTTTACCTTGAATTTTTGACGTATAACGCGGGAAAATAAGCTTGAAGTTTTATTTTCCCGGAGTTTGTTATGTCAAAATACAGCAGGCTATTCTCTGCCCTCGCGGCGGCTTTTGTGATATTCTCGCGCTCATTCCATATACGTGCAAATAACTCTGTTCCAGTTTCCCTTTCAACATCCGCCGAGGCGGCTATATTGATTGAGAGCTCATCGGGCGATGTTATATACGAATTAAACGCAGACGAGAGGCTTCCTATGGCAAGCACGACAAAGATAATGACGGCTTTGGTCGTAATTGAGACGTGCGGTCTTGATGAGGTCGTATCAGTTCCCGACGAGGCTGTCGGAATTGAGGGCTCATCGCTTTATTTAAAAACGGGCGAGATCTTACAGTGCGCGAGCTGCTCTATGGGCTGCTGCTTCAAAGCGCAAATGACGCGGCGGCAGCGCTGGCGATTTATACAGCAGGCTCGATTGAAGCGTTCGCTTCTCTCATGAACGAAATGGCGGAAAAGCTCTGCTGCGTGAACACTCATTTTACAAATCCGCACGGGCTTGACGATGAGGAGCATTACACAACCGCCCGTGAGCTTGCCATGATTGCGG
>JAJQHI010000153.1 GCA_021199825.1 Bacillota bacterium | reverse complement strand
CGACGGGGACGCTCAACTATCTGGTTTCCAACGGGGAAAAGGTCGCCGTCGGTACGGAGCTTGCGGATGTTTATAAGTCCGGCAGCAGCTCGCTGCGCTCCCAGATTGACGAGCTCGACGCAAAAATCGAGCTTTTGGAGGAGGCTATGTCGAGCGCCGAATACGCGTCCGTTTCGGATGTGAACCGCATTGACACAAGCATTGTCTCAACGCTTTCGGATATCCGCTCATGCGCGTCAAAAAAATCACTTTCGTCCGCGTATACATTGGTCGAGGACCTTTTGTCTGATATGAACCTGCGCGGGCTTGTGACGGGTGAGATTGACGGGTACGAGGATGAGATAGAAGCGCTTGAGGCAGAGCGCAGCGCACTGCTTGCCGAGATGACAAACGTCGCCGAAACGATTGTTTCCGACCGTTCCGCCTACTATTTTTACGGCGTTGACGGATATGAGAGCGCGTTTGCGTTTGACGACATTGACTCGCTCACCGCGACAGACATCAAAAATATGACGTGTGCCGAGGAGGAAGATCTCACAGGATACGAGGCGGGAAAGCTTGTGAATACCTATATATGGTATCTCGCCGTGCCGACTGACACGGATATGGCAGGGCTTTTCACCGTTGACGAGGAATACGAGATTTCGTTTGACTCTGAGGACGTCACCCTCTCCCTGCCGCTTTACAAGGTCCTTTCCGACAATTCGTCGGGGGAGGCATATCTTATATTCGTCTCCGAGACTATGCCGTCGGACTTTGACTATTCGCGGATGCAGCCGGTGACGATAACAGCCGCGTCATATTCGGGCTACAAGGTGCCCTTAACGGCGGTGAGGGTCGTCGATTATGACGGCGTGAACGTCACGGGCGTATATATTCTTTACGGCGGCACGGTCAGCTTCCGCCGGATTGAGATTCTGCTCTCGCAGGACGGATATGTTCTGTGCGACACGGCGGCGGGAACCTCAGACGAGGAGGACACAACAACGGATGAGGATGAGACCGCCGAAACGAAATCATACGAAAGCGTGCCGTATTTGTCGCTTTACGACGCGGTTATCGTATCGGCAACGTCGCTTTACGACGGAAAGATTGTTTCATACTGAGGTATACTATGGCTGATATATGCGGATATGATACGTCCCTTCTGCGCGACAGCTTCGAGCGTGTGAGACGTGAGCTTGAGGCAGCCGCCAAGGATTCGCCGACGGGAAAGCCTCCGCTGCTTCTGGCGGCGACAAAGACTGTCCCCGTGGAGGTAATCAACTACGCGGCGGAAAATCTCGGACTGACCGACATCGGTGAGAACCGCGTTGACGAGCTGCTTGAGAAATACGACAGGCTTGACCCGAACCTGAAGGTGCATTTCATAGGCGCGCTTCAGACAAACAAGGTGAAGCATTTAATCGGGCGTGTTTCCATGATTCACTCCGTTGACAGCGAGCATCTGGCTCGTGAAATCGGAAAGGCAGCCCTCAAGGCGGGCACCGTCATGGACGTTTTGCTTGAGATAAACATTGGGCGCGAGGAAAACAAGCGCGGCGTCATGCCTGAGGCAGCAATGGACGAAATGATGAAAATTTCCGAGATAGAGGGAATTTTGGTGAAGGGTGTCATGACAATGGCACCAAAATGCGAAAAAAAAGCTGACTATCAAAAATATTTTGCAGAAACCCGTCGGATTTTTCTTGACATTGAGGCGAAAAAACTGCATAATATAATAGACCCCGTATTATCGATGGGCATGAGCGACAGCTATGTCGAAGCTGCAAGGGAAGGTGCGACAATTGTCAGGGTCGGGACCGCACTTTTCGGTCACCGGCACTATCAGTAAGCGGACATGCCCCGCACGCCTTTGCGGATAATACAAGTTCAGAGAAGAATACATTTTTTGGAGGAAATTTAAATGGGATTCATGGACAAGATCAAGAAGATCACCGGCACGGATGAATACGATGACGGTGATTACAACGACGATTCGTACTACGGCGACATAACAGAGCCGTACGATACGGATGACATCGCGTCCGGTTCCTCGTCACAGGCGGGAAATCAGACATCCGGAGGGAATCAATACGGCACTCCCTACAGCGGCAGCAGCGCATACACTCCATATACGCAGCCACAGCAGCCCACAACCTCGTCTCCCCTGGGCGGGCTGAACATCGGAGGTGCCGCGCTTCAGATGAAGGTTATACGCCCCGAATCTTTCGCAAGCGTTTCGCAGATCGCAGACCATCTTCTGAGCCAGCGCACTGTCGTTTTGAACCTTGAGGCAACGAACAAGGAAACTGCCCGCCGCCTTATAGACTTTTTGTCGGGAGTTGCTTACTCCATCGACGGCTCGCTTAAGCGCATCGCGAACAACGCCTACATTATCACGCCGAGCAACGTTGACGTATCAGGCGAGCCTCTTCGCGAGCAGCGCAAGGCTCCCCAGCAGTCGGCTCCTCAGGAGGAGGAGGACGACGGCAATTCGTTTGACTATTGAGAGTCAAACTCCCAAATTCGCAAAAATGACCACCCGATATAATCCATCCGACACCGCTTTTTTAGGGAGGCGTCGGGATGGATTTGTCGGTAATCATTTTTAAGGAGTGGTATTTTGTATTTTATAACGATTATCAAAGAAACCGTGCTGCTCGCGTTCAGCGCTTACATGCTGCTCCTTTTGATTCGTGTCATAATCGACTTTCTCCCGATAGACGAGGACGGGACATTTTACGGGGTTGTCATGCTGGTGACAGAAAGCGTGGTTTCACCTGTAAGGGCGATACTTGACAAAACGAGCGCCTCATCGCTTCCCTTTGACGCATCCGTGATTGTGACATATTTCGCACTTGAGATAGTGTACTATATCCTCGCCTTCTTTTTCTGATGAACGGGAACGGTTACGGCGGCGCCGCGGACAAGGACGCTTATTCCGCGCGCCTGCACGATTTATATAGGACGGCTGACAAGAGATACTCAGCCGCCGTCGGCGATTTTTGCACCCCGCGTGAATTTTTCGTTCTTTCGGGCATTTTAAAGGACGAATTTTCAGGTGAGGATGTCAAAAGAGCCGTCTTTTACGGCGGATATGACGGCGCCGATCGAAAAAAGCTCTTTATACTGCCCGATTATCTTTTGCCCGGCGCCGACACATACGAGGAGGACACGCGCCAGCTTTTCTCCGAGGAGATATCGCTTCTTTTGATTGAGGGGAGCGGATATGAGACTCTTTCGCACCGCGACTATATGGGAGCGCTGCTTGGGCTCGGAATAAAACGCTCGGTTCTCGGCGACATTATATGCTGTGGGGACTCTCTGGCATACGCGCTCACTGACGCCAAAATGGCAGACTTCATATCGCAGAACCTTTCCTCTGTCGGTCGCGACAGGGTGAAAATCAAGGTGCTGCCGCTTTATCCGACACCATGCGAGCTTGAGTCCGCGGTCAGAACCGAAAAAGTGACATTTACGGCGGCATCGATGAGGGCTGACGGCGTTTTGTCGGCACTCACAAGCATCTCGCGCGAACGCGCGAAAAGCATTATAGCATCAGGTCTTTTTGAGGTAAATTACGTCCCGGTTTTAAAGCCTGACGCCGAGCTTCACGAGGGGGATATAATATCCGCCCGCGGATTCGGCAAATATATTATCGGGCAGTGTACATCGGCGACAAGGCGCGGAAGGCTTCGCGTTCTTGCCGAAAAGTATATTTAATGACAAGATAAATCTTGTGAAAGGACAGAGCATGACACCCGATGAAATAAGAAAAAAGAAATTCCCGCGAGGAATCGGCGGATATGACGCCGACAGCGTTTCAGGATACCTTCGCGAGGTCGCGGACGAGCTGGATAAGCTCAAGGACGAGCGCGATTTATACGAGAAAAAATTCAACGAGCTGGCGGATGGGATAGAAAAGCTTATGCGCATAGCTAAGCCCGGAATGTTCAGGTTTGAAACCAAGCCTGAGCCCGCGCCGGAAAATGACAGCGCGGCGCAGGACCTCATTGAGCTTATGTTCGGCAGAATGCACGACGATGACGATGAGCCGTCCGCTCCCTTCTCACCGAAGGAATACGGCAAAATTGAGGTGGCGGACAAGCTTATAGCCGAGCATGACGACGAGCCTGAGATTGTGCCGGAACCGGAACCCGAATCGGAGCCGACACCTGAACCTGAACCCGAACCCATTATTATAATTGAAGATGAGAAGCCCTCAATTGAGGAGGACGATGAGGGGACAGATGAGGAAATCTCAGAGGCTCTCACTGAGGCTGTAAGCTCGGAGGAGGAGCCTTCCGAAAAGGTGATTTCCGAAGAGGAAGCTCCCAAAGAAATCATCACCGAGCCCTCCACATCAAGCGAAAGCACGGCGGACAGCGACGAGGTTGATTTTGATGAAATAGATGCGTTCCTCGATTTTATGATGGAGGATGAGCCCGCGGCGGCTGACACCGCGAGCGATAACGCTTCAGGCGCGCCAGCCGCGGGCGGCGCGAAGGAGGGCGGCGAGGCGGCGCCCGAATATGAAAAGAAGATATACCGCATCAAAAAGCGCAAATAATTCCAAGAAGGAGATATAATCGTTTTATGTCAAAGGACTACACAAGCACAATGAATCTGCCCAAAACGGACTTTCCGATGAGGGCTAACCTTCCCGAACGCGAGCCGAATATGCTCAAGTACTGGGAGGAGATTGATTTATACCGCAAAATGCTCGAAGCAAACGCGGACGGTGAGACATTTATTTTACATGACGGTCCTCCGTTTTCAAACGGAAACATCCACATGGGAACAGCTCTCAACAAGGTGCTTAAGGATATAATCAACAAGTCAAAGACAATGGAGGGCTACCGCACGCCTTATATTCCCGGCTGGGACAACCACGGTATGCCGATTGAGTCCGCGATAATCAAGAAAAACAAGCTTGACCGCAAGCATATGTCAATCCCCGAATTCCGCTCCGCCTGCCAGAAGTTCGCGGAGGACTATGTGGATATTCAGAGAAAATCCTTTATTCGTCTCGGCGTTTCGGGCGACTGGGAGCATCCATATCTCACAATGTCACCTGAATTTGAGGCGCGTGAGGTCAAGGTATTCGGCGAGATGTACCGCCGCGGATACATTTACAAGGGTCTCAAGCCCGTTTATTGGTGCCCGCACGACGAAACAGCTCTCGCTGAGGCGGAAATCGAATACGCGGACGACAAATGCACGTCCGTATATGTAAAATTCCGCGTAACGGACGACAAGGGAAAGCTTTCAGGCATAGCCCCCCTCTCAAAAACGTATTTT